>NZ_JBVVPM010000028.1:109585-118244 GCF_055811255.1 Bradyrhizobium sp. MI1.11 | reverse complement strand
CCAAGCTCGCCGGCGGTGTCCACCGTCTCGACGGCCAGCTCATGGTCGTCCTCGACGTCGACCGCGTCCTCGAGCTCAAAACCGAAGTGCAAATGGCTGCGTGAGCCCCGAAAACATCGAAGCCGGAGAACCAAGATGAAGACGTGTTTGGTGGTCGATGATTCCAGCGTCGTGCGCAAAATCGCACGCCGGATCCTGGAAGGCCTGGAATTCGAAGTCACGGAGGCCGAGGACGGCTCCAAGGCGCTCGAGGTCTGTCAGCACAAGCTGCCCGACGCGGTGCTGCTGGACTGGAATATGCCGGTGATGGACGGCTTCGAGTTCATGGGCCACATGCGCCGCCTGCCGGGCGGCGACCAGCCCAAGGTCGTGTTCTGCACCACTGAAAACAACGTGGCTCATATCGCTCAGGCGCTCAGCGGCGGCGCCAACGAGTACATCATGAAGCCCTTCGACAAGGACATCATCGCCGACAAATTTGCTGAAGTCGGCTTGATCCCGGTCGGACAAGCCATGGTCTGAGTGTCTGGCGGAGTGTTCCGGCCAGAGTGTTCCCAGTACAGCTTCCGAGAGGCCCATCCGTGACCCCGACCGAATATGAGTATCTGCGTAAGTTCCTGAGGGATCATTCCGGGCTCGATCTGTCCGCAGACAAGCAATATCTGATTGAAAGCCGGCTGTTGCCGCTGGCGCGCAAGGCTGGGATCTCCGGTATCGGCGAGCTCGTGCAGAAGCTGCAAGGCGCTGGCTCGGGCGCGCTCGTCACCAGCGTGGTCGAGGCGATGACCACCAACGAGACCTTCTTCTTTCGCGACAAGGTCCCGTTCGATCATTTCCGAGACACCATCATGCCGGAGATCATCAAGGCCCGCGCCGGCCGCCGCAGCGTGCGCATCTGGTGCGCCGCCGGCTCGACCGGGCAGGAGCCCTATTCGCTGGCGATGAGCCTGAAGGAGATGGGTGCGGCCCTGACCGGCTGGCGCGTCGAGATCATCGCCACCGACCTGTCGCAGGAGGTGCTCGAGAAGGCCAAGGCCGGCATCTACAGCCAGTTCGAAGTGCAGCGCGGCCTGCCGATCCAGATGCTGATGAAATATTTCAAGCAGACCGGCGAGACCTGGCAGATCAATCCCGAGCTGCGGGCGATGATCCAGCACCGGCAGCTCAATCTGCTGCACGATTTCGCTCAGCTCGGCACCTTCGACGTCATCTTCTGCCGCAACGTGCTGATCTATTTCGACCAGGACACGAAGATCAACATCTTCAACCGCCTGGCTCGCCAGATCGAGGGAGACGGTTTCCTGGTGCTGGGCGCGGCCGAAACGGTGGTCGGACTGACCGACACGTTCAGGCCGATTCCGGAGCGGCGCGGTCTCTACAAGCCGAACGACCCGCGTGCCGCGGCCGCCAAGCCGGCTCTTGCCGGCGCCGCGCCGCGCGTAGCGGTCATGGCAGGACGATAGGCATGGCCGAGGATGGCAAGGGCGCGGAACGCGTGACGTTCAGTCGCGGCTATGATGTCTGCATCATGGCCATCGACGGCACTTGGCGCCGCGACTGCAAGCTCAACGCGATCTCCGACACCGACGCCATCCTGACGGTGGAAGGCTCGATTCAGGGCCTGAACCTCAAAGAGTTCTTCCTGCTGCTGTCGTCCACCGGCCTCGCCTACCGCCGCTGCGAACTGGTGCGCGTCAACGGCGTCGAAATGGACATCCAATTCCTGCGTGGCAAGAACCGGAAGAAGCGCGGCGCGGCCGGTGGCCGTGACGAGGCGGCGTGATCTTCACGTGCGTCTCGTCGCCGTTTTCCGCGATGTTGGTTCACATTTGCTGAAACATCCGACTGAATTTGCCGTCGCGGCTTTACGTCGCCTAAGCGCGAACCGTGTATCCATTGCCGGTCTCAATCTCAGGATACCGTAATGCCCAGAAGCTCTTTCTCACCTCTCCCGTCAAACCTGCCCCACAGCGCCGAGCGACGCGCGCTTCAGCTTCTGGTGGTCGACGACGACGCCACGCAGCGCAGCCTGATCACGGTCGCGGCCAAGCAGGCCGGCCACGAAGTCACCGTGGCGCCGTCCGTGGCCGAAGCGATCGAAAAACTCCGCACTGCGCGCTTCGATTGCGTGACACTTGATCTCGTGCTGGAGGATGGCGACGGCATCGACGTGCTGGGCGAAATGGCCAAGGCGAAATTTGGCGGTGCCGTGATCGTCGTCAGCGGCATGGACGGCAAGCGCCGCAGCGCCGCCCGCAGCTTCGCCCGTTCCGTCGGGATCGAGCTCCAGAGCCTGCCCAAGCCGCTGGATCTGGCCGCTTTGCGCATCAGCCTCGCCAATCTCGGCAAGACCGCGATGGGCCTGCCGGCGATCCACACCTGGGGTGGCGTCGCCACCGACGCGATCGTGGAGCGGCACCGCGCCTGAGCCTCGGCCCGTCATGCGATGAAACAATGCGGTCGCCGCGTCGCAGCGATCGCGATCTACACCGTGCGGCCGGCTTCCCACAGGCATCCCAGGGCGTGGCCAAGGCCGGCCCGGCTGGCGTCGAGAGCGGCGATCGCCGTGGCATACCGGAGTGTGACATCGTCGAGTACGAAGACCTCGGCGGAACCTTCCGGACCGCTCGCGTGTTCTTGATCCATGGCTGTGGCAGTCCGGCCCATGCTGGTCTCGATCTGCGAGATCAGCTTGCGAAGGTCAGCTGCAATCAGCTCACGGCTATCGACTTCGGGCATTGCGACGAGAGGCGGCGTAGCGGCCAAATTTAGCATGGATATTCTCCGTCCTCCGCAATTAGGCGCCCTGCCGCTACTTGTGCGTTAAGTCCATGTCCCGTACAAATACGGTGGGCCGAATCCGCGCCGAACGCCATAACGGTTGGGGCGGACGCGAATCCTTCATGCCAACCGGATGTGTGGCACATGGCCGAACAAAGCTCTCGCGGTGAAATCTTCGTGGTCGACGACGACGCTGCCGTTCGCGACACCTTGTCGATGGTGTTGAAGGCGGCGGGCTATGAGGTGATCTGTTTTGCGGACGGCGCAGCATTGCTCTCCGTCGCGCGAAACCGCACACCTGCAGCGGTCCTGCTCGACGTGCACATTCCCGGCAAGTCGGGCCTCGACATTCTCAATGAGCTGCACGGCGAGGACTATCCGGCACCGATCTTCATGATCTCCGGACAGGGCGATATCGCGATGGCGGTAGGGGCCATCAAGAGCGGCGCGCTCGACTTCATCGAGAAGCCGTTCCGCGGCAGCGAGATCGTCGGCCGGCTGGACGAGGCGATCGGTGCTTATGCACGCAGGCAGTCGGAGAACGCGGCGCCGAAGTTCGGCTCGCTGCATTTCCCCGGGCGCGAGCCGTTGACGCGCAGGGAGCGCGAGGTGCTCGAGCAGTTTGCCGCCGGCGCCTCCAACAAGGAGGCCGGCCGCACGCTCGGCATCAGCCCGCGCACCATCGAGGACCACCGCGCCAACATCATGAAGAAGCTCGGTGCGCGCAATGCCGCCGATCTGATCCGGATCGTAATGACCGCGGCGCAGCGCGCGTCGTAAATTCCGTGGGTGACATTTCGTAGCCCGGATGAGCGAAGCGACATCCGGGACTTGGCTCGTAGTGTTCCCGGGTATCGCTTCCCTCACCCGGGCTACGGGTTCTCACCCAGCCCGACGCACCATCAACTGCTCAGCGCCTTGCGGATGGTCCGTGCCAGATCCGATTTACGATAGGGCTTCGCCAGCAGCAGAACGCCCGAATCCAGCCGGCCGTGATGGATGATCGCGTTCTCGGTATAGCCGGACGTGTAGAGCACCTTGAGATCTGGACGCGTTCTCTGCAGTTCGTCGGCGAGCTGCCGTCCGTTCATCTTGCCGGGCATGATGACGTCGGTGAACAGGAGGTCGAACGGTTTTCCGGCGGCGACGATGGCGAGCGCCTCCGCGGCGTTCGCAGCCTGCAAGGTGACGTAACCGAGCGAATGCAGCTGCGCCAGCACGTAGTCGCGCACCAGCCGGTCGTCCTCGACCACCAGGATCGTCTCGTGTCCGCCCTCGATGGTCGCCGGCGTCACGCCCTCGCCGACCACCGTCGGCGTCTTGCCGGGCGGCAGGTACATCTTGATCGTGGTGCCGTGGCCTTCCTCGCTGTAGATCTTGATATGGCCCGCGGACTGCTTGATGAAGCCGTAGACCATCGAAAGCCCGAGTCCGGTGCCCTTGCCCGGTCCCTTCGAGGTGAAGAAGGGGTCGAACACCCTGGCCAACATGTTGGCGGGAATTCCGCTGCCGGTGTCGCTCACGGCGATCAGCACGTAGTGTCCCGGCGGGACGTCGTTGACGCTGGCATAGGCCTCGTCGAGATAGGCCGCGCCCGTCTCCACGATCAGCTTGCCGCCGCCGGGCATGGCGTCGCGGGCATTGAGCGCGAGGTTGAGGATCGCGGTGGTGAGCTGGCTTGGATCGACGGTCGCGACGCAGTTCTCGTCCTCGAACACCGATTCGATATGGATCTGCTCGCCCAGCGTCGGCCGCAACAATTTCGCTGTGTCGATGATCAGCGCGTTGACGTCGATTTCGCGCGGCTGGAGCGGCTGCTTGCGCGCAAACGCCAGCAGGTGCTGAGTCAGCTCGGCGCCACGCCCGGCGGCCTCGTCGATCATCTTCGTGATCGCCGCGAGCTCCGGCTCCCCGGCCACCGCGTCGGCCAGGATCTCGATCGTTCCGGTGATGACGGTGAGGATGTTGTTGAAGTCGTGCGCCACGCCGCCGGTGAGCTGGCCGACCGCCTCCATCTTCTCGGCATGGCGGATGCGCTCGTCGGCCGTGATCTTGTCGGTCAGGTCGCGGTAGAACGAATTGAAGAGGATACCTTCGCGTCGCCGGAGCGCCGTGACGCTGAGCTCGGCCTTGAATTCCTTGCCGTCACGCCGCCGCACCAAAACTTCGCGCCGTGGATTAGCCAGCGATGGGTCGGATTCGAGAAAGAGCTTCAGTCTGGCCGTGACGCTTTCGCGCTCACTGGGGGCGACAAAAAGTTCAATCGCATTCTTGCCGATCGCTTCCTCACGCGTCCATCCGAAGAGCTTCTCGGCCTGCGAGTTCCAGCTCAGGATGGCACCGGTGTGGTCTGTCTGGGTGAAAGCGTCGAGCGAGGTCTCGATGATGTTGCGTGCAAGCTGCTCGCTCTCCCGCAAGGACTCCTGTGCAAGCCTCGCCTCCGTCATGTCGCGCCCGACGAAGAAGAAGCGCTTGGCCTGGGCGGACCAGCTGCCGAGCCAGGACAGCCAGACCTCGTGGCCATTCTTGTGGAAGCAGCGGGTGTCGGCGAGCCTCGGACGTTCGCCGCGCCGCAGCGCGCGCATCTCGTCGCGGGACCGGTCGAGATGGCTCGGATGAATGAAATCGGCGCCGCTGCGGCCGATCATCTGCTCCGGCCGGTAGCCGAGAATGGCCTCGCTGCTCGGACTGATCTGCGCGATGTGGCCGCGCGCGTCCATCACCATGATCAGATCCTGCGAGGTGTCGAAGAGCTGTCGCCGTTCCTCCAGCTGCTGCTGCAACGCCCGCTCTGCCCGCCGCGCGTCGGTCAGGCTGCGCGCGGTGCCGGAGGCGCCGATGATCTCGCCCGATGGGCCCCTGATCGGCGACAGGCTGAGTGAGATCTCGACCGGCGTGCCATCCTTGCGCAGGCGCACCGTCTCGAAGCGTTCGATCGGTTCACCTCCGGCGATCCGCCGTAAATAGTCCTTGCCTTGCTCGCGTCGGTCGGGTGGGACGATGATCGCGGTGGATTTCCCAATCGCCTCATTCGCCGAGTAGCCGTAGAGGCGCTCGGCGGCGGCATTCCAGCCGGTGATGATGGCGTCGAGCGATTGCATCACGATCGCGTCGTCGGAGGATTCGACGGCGGCGCTGAACAAGCGCTCGCGCGCTTCATGATGGCTTCGCGCGGCCTCGGTGCGGCGATGCTCCTCGATCTCGCGTTCAAGAGCGGCCGTCTTCGCTCTCGTTTCCTCGACCATTTGGGCGAATGCCCGCGCCAGCACGCCTGTCTCTCCGCTCGCATCGACGGGAATGTCGGCGCGCCGTCCGCTGCCGATCGCTTCCACCGCCGCAGTCAGACGCCCGATCGGCCGCGTCAATGAGCGCGCCAGCAGCACCGCAAGCAAAGCTGCGGCAAGGACAGCAAGCAGACCGACCAGCGAGGAGGTTTTTTGAATGGCCGCCGGAACGCGGCTGAACACCGACGGTGGGGCCGTCTCGATGATAGCCAACCACTCCTTGCCGGCCAGCAACGCCGGTGCGATCGCCGCTCCGCTCGGCCGGCCCGCTTGGTCGCTCGCAAGCTGCGTGGAACCTTGCGGCAGGCCGGCCCGGGCTGCAAAGAAAGGAAAGTCACGACGCCAATCGTTGCCGTTGCCATGCAATGCACCGAATTCCCGCGTGCGATCGGGATGGACGAGATAGTCGCCACGCGAGTTCACGACATAGATCTCTCCCCCTGCGCTCGCGGTCGAGCGGATGCGGTCGAGCGCGGGACGCATGTCGATATTGGCGATGACGATACCGAACGGCTTGCTGTCAGGCGTGAACAGCGGCGTCGCGACGCGCATCGTGAGAATGTGAGGGTCCGTGGTTCCTCCCTGCCGGGTGGCGAGATCGACGGGCGAAACATAGATGTCGCCCGGCGCCAATCGAATCGTCTCCTGGAAGTAGGTTCGGTCGCTCTTGCGTTCCAGTTCGCCGTTGGGGACAATCCGTGCTGCTCCGTTCGGGCCGGCGCGATCGACGCGGACCAGTTCGCGCTGGTCGTCGTCAAGGCCGATGATTCGAAATTGCCCGTAGCTCGGCTTCGCGTCGATCTCGGCTGCGAACCGCGTGGCGATGCGCTCGCGCCAGGTTTGCTCCGAAACGCCGTCGACAGCATCGATGCCCCCACCGACATGGGCGCGGATCAGGCCATTGATGGCAGCGGCGGAGCGATAACCGAGCAGATCGCCACGAGCGCCGGCCACATAAGATTCAAGATGGGTGGCCAGCAGGCTCGACTGGGCTTCGATCCGTTCCAGGACCCGCGGAATCACGGCCTGGGTGATGTTGCGATAGCCGAGCCAGCCGACCGCGGCCACGGTGACCGCCACCAGCAGGATCATCGCGATGGCGAGCCGCGTAGCGAGGGTCATGGCGAAATTTGCACCGCTTCCTGAATGGCCGCGCCCGTGCTCGGTTGGAACAGAATGAAGGTTCTTGTCATCGGCGGCCGGTGCTGACATCCGGATTCCTCGCCGACGCCGTCCGCGCCGCGTCCAGGCAGCCGGCGACGGCGGCGAGCAGCGCGTCGGCCCGGAACGGCTTCTGCAAGCTCGCCACCGCGCCGAGCTTGGTCGCCATCTTGAGAAAGTCCGGCTCCGCATGGGCATCCGGCGCGGACGAACGGCCGGAAATGACGACGATCGGAATCGCCGGCTGCAGCGCCCGGACGTGGCGCATCGTCTCCAGGCCGTCCATGCCGGGCATGAAGATGTCGAGAAACAGAAGGTCGAACTGGCCGGCTTCGAACAGCGCAAGTCCCTTGCGGCCGTCTCCGGCGACGGTGACATGATGACCGGCCCTCTCCAGGAGCAGCCGGATTGTCATCTGCACGGCCGGGTCGTCATCCACGATCAGGATGTTGGCCACGTCTGGTATCCTCCGGGCTGGATGGGTTTTCCCAGCGACCGCAAATCAAACCATCAATTCTGAAATTGTTGCGCGGATTGCATCCGGCCTGCAAGCACTTCGCCATCGATCCGACGATTGCTCGCAAAAGGCGAACTCGGTTGCGCCAAACTTATGCACGGTGACGTGCACAAGCGCTCGCGACAACCGCACGCCATAGGGTCTAGTCGGTCAAATATTCCGGATAGTGGCTTCGGATCGTGTCGAGCTCGCTCAACGTGCCCGACAGGTGCTTGCGCAGATGCTGTTGCGCAGCATCGGCGTCGCCGGCCTCGATCGCGCGCGTGATCAGCTTGTGGTGGCGGACGATGTTCTGGGCCTTGCCGGGTGAGGGCAGATGCAGCCGGCGCAGCCGGTCGATATGTCCGCTGCGGCTGCGCACCAGCGTCCAGAGCTCCTGCTTGCCGGCCGCGGCATAAAGCAGCGCATGAAAATCATTGTCGCCCGCAATGAAGCTCTGGAAGTCTCCGGCCTTGGCGAATTGCTGCTGCAGCGCGATCGTGTGGTCGAGGCGTATGACCAGGGCTTCGCCGTGCTGCTGCGCGAGCAGGCGGACGATTTCGAGCTCCAGCGCCTGGCGCAGGAAATGGGCCTGCTCGGCCCGACCGACGTCGACCCGGCTGACGACGGTGGCGTGCTGCGGAAACACGTCGACCAGCCCTTCTTCCTCCAGCCGCATCAAGGCGTCGCGGATCGGCGTCGAGCTGACGCCGAATTGTGCGGCGAGATCCGTGCGCGACAGCGGCGAGCCCGGCGGCAGTTCGAGCGCAAGAATGGCGTTGCGCAGCCGCTCGAAGACTTGCGGTGCGGCCTGCCGGGCCCGGTCGAGCCGCGCGCCGGGGCGGGCGGGGGGGCGGGGGGGGGGGGGGGGGGGGTTGGTTGGGGGGGGGGGGGGGGGCGCGGGGGGGTTTTAAAAAAAAAAAAAAATAATAAATAA
>NZ_JBVVPM010000028.1:42200-109575 GCF_055811255.1 Bradyrhizobium sp. MI1.11 | reverse complement strand
GTGCGGCGAGACCCGGGCGCCACCGCGGCGCGCCCGGCGGAAGTTCGCGCGAAACAAGGGCGTGGCGCAGCCGCTCTATGACTTGCGGGGCGGCCGGCGGGGCCGGGGCGCGCCGCGCGCCGGGGCGGGCGGCCGCGCGGGGCGCGGGGTGGGCTGTTTCCATGCGAAGGGCTCCGGCCGGCCTTGCCTTTGATACACTAATACATTAGTGCATCAGTAAGATCGCTCGTCAATGGCGGCCAGAGGAAACGAACAACAATGATCAAGCAATTGCAGTGTGGCCTCACGGCCGTCGCCCTGATCGCCGCCACGGCGCTGGCGGCCTCGCCCGCGAAGGCGCAGCAAAAATCCGAGATATCGTTGTCGCGCCAGCCCGGCATTTTCTACATGCCGAGCCACATCATGGAAAAGCAGAAGCTGATCGAGAAGCACGCAGCCCAGCTCGGGGTCGCGGGTGTCACCACCAAATGGGTCACCTTCTCCGGCGGCGGTGCGCAGACCGATGCGCTGCTTGCGGGCGGCGTCGACATCCTCAACACCGGCACCGGCAATCTGCTGCTGCTGTGGGACCGCACCCGTGGCGGCGTCAAGGGCATCGTCGCGACCTCGGCACAGCCGATGACGCTGATCAGCCGTGACGCCAACATCAAGTCGATTAGGGATTTCGGCCCCGGCGACAAGATCGCGGTGCCGACCGTAAGAGTCTCGACCCAGGCGATCGTGCTCCAGATTGCCGCTGCCGAAGCCTTTGGTGCCGACCAATGGTCGAAGCTGGACGTCAACACGGTGCAGCTCGGTCATCCCGACGCCTATGCGGCGCTGTCCAACGCCAAGCACGAGGTGCACACCCACTTCTCGATTCCGCCCTTTTCGTTCCTGGAGCTGAAGAACGTGCCGGGCGCACATGTCGTGCTGTCGTCGCCTGACGTGATGGGTGGCCCGCTCAGCCAGGCGCAGTTCTTCACCACCACGAAGTTCGCCGATGCCAATCCGAAAATCGTCCAGGCCGTGCGCGATGCGACCAAGGAAGCGCAGGATCTGATCCGCAGCGACACCAGACAGGCGGTCGAGATCTACAAGGAGATCACCGGCGACAAGACCTCGGTGGAAGAGCTGCTCGATCTGCTCAAGGAGCCCGGCATGATGGAGTGGAATCTCGAGCCGCAGGGCACGATGAAATTCGCCGCCCATCTGTTCAAGACCGGCACGCTGAAGACTCAGCCCAAGGCCTGGACCGATTACTATCTCCCCGTCGCCCACGACCTGAAAGGCAACTGATGGCGCTGCTCGACGTCAGTTCCGTGACGCTGCGCTACAAGACCTCCAGCGCCGTCGTCACCGCGACGGAAAGGGTGAGCTTCACAGTCGACAGGTCCGACCGATTCGTGCTGCTCGGGCCGTCCGGCTGCGGCAAGTCGACCCTGCTCAAGGCCGTCGGCGGCTATATGAGACCGAGCGAAGGCCGCATGACCATCAACGACCGCGAGATCCACGGTCCCGGCGCCGACCGCATGATGATCTTCCAGGAGTTCGACCAGCTGCTGCCCTGGAAGAGCGTGCTGGCCAACGTGATGTTTCCGCTGCTGACCGCGCGAAAATTGTCGCGGAAGGACGCCGAAGCGCGGGCGCGGGCCTATATCGAGAAGGTCGGCCTGACACGCGTCGTCGATGCCCATCCGCACACGCTGTCCGGCGGCATGAAGCAGCGCGTCGCGATCGCGCGCGGCATGGCGATGGAGCCGGACATCCTGCTCATGGACGAGCCGTTCGCCGCGCTCGACGCGCTGACGCGGCGAACCTGCCAGGACGAGCTGCTCCAGCTCTGGAGCGAGACCAAATTCACCGTGCTGTTCGTGACCCACTCGATTGCGGAAGCGATCCGCATCGGCAACCGCGTCCTGCTGCTGTCGCCGCATCCTGGCCGCGTCAAGGCCGAGGTGGTCGACGTCGACAAGGTCTCCAACGGCGACGGCAGTGCCGGCCGGCTCGAGAAGGAGATTCACGATCTCCTGTTCGCCTCCGAAGCAACGGCGCATTGAGGGAGCCTTACATGGGCGAAGCCAGGATCCTGCTACGTGAGGCGCCGGTCGTCGCCAGCGCAGCCGAAGTCGAGCGCAAGCTGAGCGTGCTCGAGCTGTTGTGGAACGATGGTTTTGTCCGCAAGACCGTCATCATCCTGTTCCTCGCGGCAATCTGGGAGGCCTACGGCCTCGCCCTCGACAATCCCCTGTTGTTTCCGACGCTGCACGACACCGTCATCACGATGTTCGAGCGTGTGAAGGACGGCACCATCCCGATGCGCGCCTGGGCTTCGCTCAAAGTGCTGTTCATGGGCTATTCGGCCGGCATTGTGCTGGCCGCGATCTTCACCGTGCTCGCGATCTCGACCCGTATCGGCACCGATTTCCTCGAGACGGTCACGGCGATGTTCAATCCGTTGCCGGCGATCGCGCTGTTGCCGCTCGCTTTGATCTGGTTCGGTCTCGGCAACGGCAGTCTGGTGTTTGTGCTGATCCATTCGGTGCTGTGGCCGGTCGCGCTCAACACCCATTCCGGCTTCAAGAGCGTGTCCAACACGTTGCGCATGGTCGGCCGCAATTACGGCCTGCGCGGGCTGCCCTATGTGGCGAAGATACTGATTCCCGCGGCGTTCGGCTCGATCCTCACCGGCCTCAAGATCGGCTGGGCCTTCGCCTGGCGCACGCTGATCGCGGCCGAGCTGGTGTTCGGCGTGTCGTCGGGGCAGGGCGGGCTCGGCTGGTTCATCTTCGAAAACCGCAACCTGCTCGACATACCTGCGGTCTTCGCCGGCCTCTTGACGGTGATCATCATCGGGCTTTTTGTCGAGAACCTGATCTTCCGCGCCATCGAGCGGAACACCGTGCAGAAATGGGGCACCCAATCATGACCAAGAAGAAACTAACGCCCGACCAGCTCCGCAGCGCGCGCTGGTTCGCACCCGACGATCTCCGCTCGTTCGGCCATCGCTCCCGCACCATGCAGATGGGCTACGCGCCGGAGGAGTGGAAGGACCGCCCGATCATCGCGATCCTCAACACCTGGTCGGACGCGCAACCTTGCCACATGCATTTCAAGTCGCGCGTCGATGACGTCAAGCGCGGCATCCTGATGGCCGGCGGTCTGCCACTGGAGCTGCCGGCGCTGTCGCTGTCGGAATCGCTGCTCAAGCCGACCACGATGCTCTATCGCAATCTGCTGGCGATGGACGCCGAGGAGCTGCTGCGCAGCCATCCCGTCGACGGCGTGGTGCTGATGGGCGGCTGCGACAAGACCACTCCGGCGCTGCTGCTGGGCGCGACCTCGATGAACATCCCGGCGATCTATCTGCCGGCCGGTCCGATGTTGCGCGGCAATTGGAAGGGCAAGACGCTCGGCTCGGGCTCGGACGGCTGGAAATATTGGGACGAGCGCCGCGCCGGAAAAATCTCCGAGAAGGACTGGCTCGACATCGAAGCTGGCATTGCGCGCAGCTACGGCACCTGCATGACGATGGGCACGGCTTCCACCATGACCGCGATTGCCGAGGCGATCGGCATGACGCTTCCAGGTGCCTCCTCGATTCCCGCCGCCGATGCCAACCACATCCGCATGGCCTCCGAATGCGGCCGCCGCATCGTCGAGATGGTCTGGGAAGATCTGACGCCGAAGGCGATCCAGACCCGCAAGGCATTCGAGAACGCGATCGCAGTGGCGATGGCGATGGGCTGTTCGACCAATGCGATCATCCATCTGATCGCGCAGGCTCGCCGCGCCGGTCTCGACATCGGTCTCGACGATTTCGAGATTGCGAGCCGCAAGGTGCCTGTCATCGCCAATGTGCGGCCGAGCGGTGATACCTATCTGATGGAGGACTTCTTCTATGCCGGCGGGCTGCCGGCGCTGATGGGGCAGATCAAGCCGCATCTGCATCTCGACTGCATCACGGTCACCGGCCAGACGCTGGGCGAGAACATCGCGCAGGCCGAGGTCCACAATGACGACGTGATCCGCTCGATCGACAATCCCATCTACAAGGAAGGCGCGCTCGCCGTGCTCAAGGGCAATCTCGCGCCCGACGGCTGCGTCATCAAGCCGAGCGCCTGCGCGCCTCGCTTCCTCAAGCACACCGGCCCGGCGCTGGTGTTCGACGACTATCCCGCGATGAAGAAGGCGGTCGACGATCCCGATCTCGACGTCACCGAGGACCACATTCTCATTTTGCGCAATGCGGGGCCGCAGGGCGGGCCGGGCATGCCGGAATGGGGCATGCTGCCGATCCCGACCAAGCTCGTGAAGCAGGGCGTGCGCGACATGGTGCGGATCTCCGATGCGCGCATGAGCGGCACCAGCTATGGCGCCTGCATTCTGCACGTCGCCCCGGAATCCTATGTCGGCGGACCGCTGGCGCTGGTGCGGAACGGCGACCGCATCACGCTCGATGTCGCCGCCCGCACCATCAATCTCGACGTGTCGGAGGCCGAGCTCGACAAGCGCCGCGCCGCCTGGAAGCAGCCCGAGCGCCGCTTCGAGCGCGGCTATGGCTGGATGTTCACCAAGCACATCAAGCAGGCCAATGACGGCTGCGACTTCGACTTCCTCGAGACCGATTTCGGCGCGCCGATCGGCGAGCCCTCGATTTACTAGAGAGCGTGAAAATGACGAAACTTACCGAAGCCACCCGCAACAAGCTCAAATCCGTCTCCACCGCCACCGTCGCCACAGCGCTGTTCAAGCGCGGCCTGCGCATCCAGATGATCCAGGATGTGCACCCGCTCGGCGCCAACCAGCCGACCATGGTCGGTGAAGCCTTCACGCTGCGCTATATGCCGGCTCGCGAGGATCTCAACACCATCGACGTTTTCAAGGACCGCTCCCATCCGCAGCGCAAGGCGGTCGAGGATTGCCCGCCAGGCAGCGTGCTGGTGATGGACAGCCGCAAGGACGCGCGCGCCGCTTCGGCCGGTGCGATCCTGGTCACGCGCCTGATGAAGCGCGGTGTCGCCGGTGTCGTCACCGATGGCGGTTTTCGCGACTCGGCCGAGATCGCCAAACTGGGGATCCCCGCCTACCACCACCGCCCGAGCGCACCGACCAATCTGACGCTGCATCAAGCCATCGAAATCAACGTGCCGATCGGGTGCGGCGACGCGCCGGTGTTTCCCGGCGACGTCATTCTTGGCGACAGCGACGGCGTGATCGTGATTCCCGCGCATCTTGCTGACGAGATCGCCAACGAGACCTTCGAGATGACCGCGTTCGAGGACTTCGTCACCGAAGAAGTCAACAAGGGCCGCGGCATTTTCGGTCTCTATCCGGCGACGGACCCGCAGACGCTGACCGACTTCGCCGCATGGCGGAAGGCGAACGGAAGGTAAAGGCCGACAACTCGTCCCACAATCTCCGTCGTCGTCCTGGCGAAAGCCAGGACCCATTACCCCAGGGAGTAATTTGGCGAAGACTCGGAGTTGTCGTGTTTTCGCGCGGTACTGACACCGACCTTCTTCGGATAGATCACGCGGTATGGGTCCTGGCTTTCGCCAGGACGACGATGGGGAGGCATATGAACGCCTACACCCCGGCCTCCGCCATCCCAGCCGCCCACAGCGCGAACGCATAGACGATCGCGACTTCATCGAGCCGGTTGAAGCGTCCCGAGGCGCCGCCGTGGCCGGCGCCCATGTTGGTGCGCAGCAACACCGGGCCGCCACCGCTCATCGTCGCGCGCAGGCGCGCGATCCATTTGGCGGGCTCCCAGTACGTGACGCGCGGATCGGTCAATCCGCCCATTGCCAGGATCGCGGGATAATCATTCGCCGCGACATTGTCGTAGGGCGAATACGACAGGATGGTGCGGAAATCCTTTTCGCTCTCGATCGGGTTGCCCCATTCCGGCCATTCCGGCGGCGTCAGCGGCAGCGTGTCGTCAAGCATGGTGTTGAGCACGTCGACGAACGGCACTTCGGCGACGATGCCGGCGAACAATTCGCCGGCGCGGTTCGCCACCGCGCCCATCAGCATGCCACCGGCCGAACCGCCGTGGCCGACGATGCGCTTTGCGCTGGTGTACTTCGCATCAATCAGTGCGCGGGCGCTGGCCGAGAAGTCGTCGAACGAATTGGTCTTCTTCTCGCGCTTGCCGTCGAGATACCAGCCCCAGCCCTTGTCGGCGCCGCCGCGGATATGGGCGATGGCGTAGACGAAGCCGCGATCGACCAGCGACAGGCGGTTGGCGCTGAACGAAGCCGGCATGGCCATGCCGTAGGAGCCGTAGCCGTAGAGCAGAAGCGGCGCCGCGCCATCGAGCGTGAGCC
Organism: Bradyrhizobium sp. MI1.11; assembly: GCF_055811255.1. Taxonomy (NCBI): domain Bacteria; kingdom Pseudomonadati; phylum Pseudomonadota; class Alphaproteobacteria; order Hyphomicrobiales; family Nitrobacteraceae; genus Bradyrhizobium; species Bradyrhizobium sp. MI1.11. The sequence goes on along the minus strand of NZ_JBVVPM010000028.1, from coordinate 103,264 downwards.
CGCGGCGATGGAGGATCGAGACCGGCACCTCGGCGCCGTCATGCGCCTTCGCCATGATGCGCGTCGTAACGTAGTCGCTCGCATTGTGGCCGGACGGAATCTCCTGCCGCTTGCGTAGGGTACGCGTCCGCTTGACCATGTCGTAGTCATAGACTTCCGACGGCGTCGTCATCGACGAATAGGCGAAACGCAAATTCGTCGTCTCGAATTCGTAGGAGCCCATCGTATCCAGCGAATAGGCCGCCTCGTCGAACGCGATGGCGTGCTCTTCCTTGGTCGCGAGGTCGCGGATCACGATCGACGGCAACGCATTGGCGCGTTCCAGCCACACCATGTGGCCGGCATAGAGATCGAGATCGATGATGTAGATGCCCGGGCGATACGGGATCAGATCGCGCCAGTTCTTGCGCTCGGGTGATGCCAGCGGTGCGGTGACGATCTTGAAGTCGATCGCGTCGTCGGCGTTGGTGAGGATGAACAGTTCGTCGCCACGGTCGGCCAGCGAATATTGCACGCCTTCCTCGCGTGCCGCGACCAGGCGCGGCGGTGCGTCGGGATGGGCGAGGTCGATCAGCCGCTGCTCGGAGGTCTCGTGGTCGCCGCCCGCGACGACGCAGAAGCGCCCGCTGGTGCTCTCGTGCAGATGGGTGAACCAGCCGGAATCCTGCTCTTCGTAAACCAGCGTGTCGTCTGCCTGCCCAGTGCCGAGCTTGTGCCGCCACACCTGCATCGGGCGGTGATTGTCGTCGAGCTTCACGTAGAAGAACGACGTTGCGTCCTTGCTCCAGACCACGCCGCCGTCGGTCTCCTCGACGACGTCGTCGAGGTCCTTTCCGGTCGCCCAGTCGCGCACGCGGATGGAGAAATATTCCGAGCCTTTGGTGTCGGCGCTCCAGGCCTGCAGCCTGTGGTCATTCGAGTGCCGGCTGCCGCCGAATTTGAAATAGGTGTGGTCCTTGGCGAGCGCATCGCCGTCGAGCACGATGTGGCCCTCGCCGCCATCGCGCGGCATGCGGCCGAACAGCTCGTGCTGGCCGCCTTCGCGGAATTTGCGGAAATAGGCGAAGGGACCATCCGGCGACGGCACGCTGGAATCGTCCTCCTTGATCCGCCCCCGCATCTCGCGCACCAGCGTCTTTTGAAGCGATGAGGTGTGGCCGAGCAGGCTCTCGGTGTAGACATTCTCTTCGTCCAGATATTTGCGGATGTCGGGATCGAGCACCGCGGGGTCGCGCAGCACCTCCTGCCATTTCTCGTCCTTCAGCCAGGCATAGTCGTCGGTCACGGTGATCCCATGCCGCGTGAAGGAATGCGGCCGGCGCGGGGCGACGGGGGGCTGGGAAGGTGGTTTGGCTTGTGTCACTCGATCCTCATCATGTCACGTTCGCGCGCGGCTTCTTCTTCACCGCGCCCCGCTTGCGGGGAGAGGTCGGATTGCATCGAAGATGCAATCCGAGTGAGGGGGGCTCTCCGCGAGTCTCGCTGTCACCGTCCTCGTGGAGACTCCCCCTCACCCCAACCCTCTCCCCGCAGGCGGGGAGAGGGAGAAGATGCGTCCTGCCTTATATCGTCCCGATTCCACGAATTGCCAGCGCCACTGCGCCAAGGACTGCGCCAGAATAGCGTCAAGTCGCCGGGTTGTTGATCGGTCCCTTCTATGCTTTAGGCTTCCTAATCCCCGCCGCCGGTCCAGCCTGATGCTGTTCAATTCCTACCCGTTCATCCTGCTGTTCCTGCCGGCCGCGCTGGCAGGCTATTTCCGGCTCGGGCGGCGCAGCAATCTGGCCCCGGTGATCTGGTTGGCGGCGGCCTCGCTCACTTTTTATGCCATCGGCAATTGGCAGTTCGTAGCCCTGTTGCTGATATCGATCGCCTTCAACTATGGCATAGGCCATCTCCTCATCGTAGCGAAGCTTGCTCGGTCGCAGCGAAAGGCCGCCCTTGCCCTCGGCGTCGCCGGCGATCTCCTCGTGCTTGGCATCTTCAAATATGCCGGCTTCGTCGCCGAAAACGTCAATGCACTGGCCGGCACGCATTTTGCGGTCCACATCCTGCTGCCGGTCGGCATCTCCTTCTACACCTTCACCCAGATCGCGTTCCTGGTCGATGCCTGGCGCGGGCAGGTGGCGGCCTACGCGCTGCCGCACTACGCGCTCTTCGTGACATACTTTCCGCATCTGATCGCGGGGCCAATCCTTCACCACAAGGACATGATTCCGCAATTCGAGCGGGAGGAAACCAAGCATCCGCATGGGCATCTGATCCTGTGCGGCCTCATCATCTTCGCGATCGGCCTGTTCAAGAAGACGTGCCTCGCCGACGGAATCCAGCCGCTGGTCGCGCTCGCCTTCGATGCGCGCGCGCCGAGTTTTGATCAGGCCTGGCTTGGCTCGCTCGCCTACACCTTCCAGCTCTATTTCGACTTCTCGGGCTATTCGGACATGGCGATCGGGATATCGCTGATGTTCGGCATCTTCCTGCCGGTCAATTTCAACTCGCCCTACAAGGCCACCAGCATCGTCGAGTTCTGGCGACGCTGGCACATGACGCTGTCGCACTTCCTGCGCGACTATCTCTACATTCCGCTCGGGGGCAACCGTCGCGGCCGCGTGCTGCGCTACGTCAATTTGATGCTCACGATGCTGCTCGGCGGGCTCTGGCATGGCGCGGCCTGGACGTTTGTCATTTGGGGCGCGCTGCACGGCGCCTATCTCTGTATCAATCACGCCTTCAACGCGCTGGTGCCGAATGTTCCGAAATTGCTCGCGCGCCCAGCTCGCGTCGCCGGGGCCGTGCTGACCTTTCTCGCCGTCGTTGTCGCCTGGGTATTCTTCCGGGCCGAGCGGGTCGATTGGGCCATGCGGATTCTGAATGCGATGGTCGACCCGGCGAATATCGTGTTCGGCCGCGAGGAGATTGCGGCGTCGGTGATGGTCGCAATTTATGCCGCGCTGGTGTGGCTGGCGCCGAACACGCAAGGAATCATGGGGTACGACCACGCCAATCGCAGGGTCGGCGACGGCCTGATGGTCGGACGGATGCGGCCGCTGGTCCTCTATGGTGCGTCGCTGGTGCTTGCGTTCGGGATTTTGGGTGTCCAGAGCCACAGCGAATTCATCTATTTCCGGTTCTGATGCAAGGCGCGTTCACACATCCAGGGCGTCTTCTCCTCGCGAGCATCGCGTGCGTGCTGGGCGCGGCTGCGCTCACCTATGTCATCGATCCCCTGCAGCTGTTTCGCTCCTCGCGCCTCGTCGCGCCGTTCTATTCCGATGACACGCGCGTGCAGAATGCCGGGCTGATCCGTAGCCAGCCGTTCGACGCCGCCTTCATGGGCACCTCGCTCGCGATCCATTTCCGCCAGAGCGACATCGACCATGCGCTCGGCGTGCACTCGCTCAAGCTGGCGATGACCGGGTCCAATTCGCGCCAGCAGGGGTTTGTGCTCGAGCAGGCCATCGACCGCGGCGCAAGGCGCGTGATCTGGGCGATGGACGATTTCATCTTTGTCGATGCGGCCGACATCGAGACCGATCCTTATCTCTCTGCCGATCTCTATCGCGGGACGGCAAAGGGCATCGCGTCATATCTGTTCAGCGCGGCGATGGCGAAGGAATCCCTGTTCGCATTACTGCGGTCGGTTCCGCCGCTGCGGCAGCCGCTGACCCGGGCCGCGCCTTATCTGCCCGTCAAGTTTGCGTTGGCCGACGTCGACGACATCTATGCGCTGCCGCGCGATATCGACGTCGCGCGCGCCTATAATGCGAAAAGGACGCTCGCGGCCTTCGCCTATATCACCGATCCCGTACGCAGCCGCTTTCTCGGTGAAGGCTATCGTTACGATGCCATGATAACGCATTTCGAACGCGACGCCGTCGGCCTGATCGCGCGCCATCCGGACGTGACCTTCGACATCTACTTCCCGCCCTATTCGATCCTGCAGTTCGTCGCGATGCGCGACGCTTCGCCTCCGACGCTGAAGATCGTCACCGACCTCACCGCCGTCATTGCGCAGCGCCTGACGCAGCTTCCCAATGTGCGCCTGTACGATTTCCGGGCGATCAAGGACGTGACGCATAACCTCGACAATTACGGCGACGTCATCCACCATTCGCCGATCGTCGATGCGAAGGTGCTGTCGTGGCTGGCGCGTGGGGAATATCGGGTGGATCCGAAGGCGCCGCTTGCCTCGCTGGAGGAACTGAAGGCGCAGGTCGAGGCGTATCGGATCCCGCCGCTGCCGTAGCCCGCATGAGCGAAGCGACATGCGGGGACTCACGCAAGAATCCCGGGTGTCGCTTCGCTCACCCGGGCTACAAGATTGCTCCCCCAAGGGGAGAAGGAAAAAAGACGCTTACGCCGCCACCTCTTCGCCGAGATACGCAACCGCTACCTCGAGCCCGCCTTTGCCGTGCGGGATCTTCAGCGCGTTCAGCCCGACCTCGATCACCCCCAACGTGCCGAGCAGCATCGGGGCGTTGACGTGGCCCATATGGGCGATGCGGAAGGCTTGTCCCGAGAGATCGCCGATGCCGGTGCCGAGCACGACGCCGCACTTCTCCTTGCAATAGCGTTGCAGGATTGCCGGATCGTGGCCGTTGCTCATGGTCACCGTGGTCACGGTGTTGGAGCGTTCGCTGGCTTCGGCGATGTTGAAGCCGAGCACCTGGCCTTCCGACCATGCGCCGACCGCGCGGCGCGCGGCTTCGCCGAGCAGGCTGTGGCGGCGGAAGGCGTTCTCCAGCCCTTCCTCGTGCAAGAGGTCGATCGCCTGACGCAGCGCGAACAGCAGATGAACCGGCGCGGTGCCGGCATATTTGCGGTAATGCTCGCTGCCTTCGCGCTCGCTCCAGCTCCAATAGGGCGTCGCCATATTGGCCTTCTTGTGGACCTCGAGCGCACGCGCATTGGCCGTGACGAAGCCGAGGCCGGGCGGCGTCATCAGGCCCTTCTGCGAGCCCGACATCGCGACGTCGATGCCCCATTTGTCCATCTCGAACGGCATGCAGCCGAGTGAGGCGACAGTGTCGACCATGTACAGCGCCGGATGGCCGCTCGCCTTGATCGCCTTGCCGATCGCCTCGATGTCGTTCTGCACGCCTGAGGCGGTGTCGACCTGGACGACGACGACGGCCTTGATGGTGTGCTCCTTGTCGCGGCGCAGGCGCTCCTCGACTTCGTGCGGCCGCACCGCGCGGCGCCAGTCACCCTTGAGCACCTCCACCTCGGCACCCATCAGCGCCGCGGCATGGCCCCAGCCGATCGCGAACCGCCCGCTTTCGAGCACCAGCACCTTGTCGCCGCGCGACAGCACGTTGCTCAATGCTGCTTCCCAGGCGCCGTGACCGTTGGCGATGTAGATGTAGGACTTGCCCTTGGTGGCAAACAGTTTCGAGATGTCGCTGAGCAGGCTCTCGGTCAGATCGGTCATCTGCTTGGAGTAGATGTCGATCGCCGGACGATGCATCGCCCGCAGCACCTCGTCGGGCATATTGGTGGGCCCGGGGATGGCCAGAAATTCCCGGCCCGCGCGAACGGTCATTGCTGTTGGTCCTTGTTGCCTGAGAACAGGATGGTGGGTCGCTGATTCACACTTTTACGCCGCGCTGCGGTGCAAGAAAAGGCCGGAAAACGCAGGTCTGACGTGGGTTATCTCTTAGTCTCGCGGCAGCCCGCATCTTCCGCTTCCTCCACCGAGCAGAACCAGCGCGTGCCCTTGCTGATCTTCATCTTGATCTGCGCATACCAGCGGCTGGTCGGCCGGTGATAGATGCACTCGCCGGCGGTGTTGACGTTGCCCTTGATGGTGCAGTCCGGCGAGGGCGCGACGGGCCCCGAGGCCGAAGCGAGCAGGATCGCATGCGCGCCGTCGGGCGGCTTGGTGGCGCCGAGGATGGTGGTCTTCTTGTTGCGCACGCGCCAGTCCCAGGGCGCGATGAAGGCGCCCTGCCACATGCCGGCCTTGGCCTCCCGCGCGGCCTTCTCGTCCGCCTCATAGTCGTGCGACATGCGGGTGTAGGCCAGCGCCCAGCCTGCGCGCACCAGCCATTTCTGGATATCCTCGCCGCCGACATCGCAACGCGCCACGGTGCGGCCGCGCCGGTCGATTGATCTGGCATGGCAGACCCAATTCTTGCCGTCGGCGTATTTGGCGAGCTCGTCGCGGGCCGCGATGCCGCAGGTCCAGCGCTCGCCCTTGTTGTTGAGGCAGAGCTGGTCGACCGCGGGCGCGTCGATGCCGCCGAGCCTGATCCGTGTGTTGCCGATCATCACTGCGTCGCCGGCGCGAACCTTTGCGGTGCCGGTGAGGTCGGCGGCCTCAGCCGGCGACGCCAGGCCGGGCAAGGACAAGGCGAGCAATGACAGCGCAATCAGGAATTTTCGCAACATGCCGGTCCGCGTGTGATGAAAATTGCGATAGACCTCGCAATTGTGGTCGGCTTTTGTCCGCGCGGCCAGCATATGCCTGGCACTTGGGCTTTCAACTTCCCGTCATCGAGCGAAGTTTTGTAGGGTGGGTTAGCCGAAGGCGTAACCCACCTCTTTCGTCTCCACGGCGGCAGAAGTGGTGGGTTACGCTTCGCTAATCCACCCTACGAAACCTATCCCCGCGTCATCGCCCGCTTGGCCACCGCCAGCGCCATCAGCACGAACGCCGACGTCACCTCCGGACCGCCGACCAAAATCCGCGTCGGCGTCTTCATCTTGTTCCATTCATAGGCACGGAACGGGCCGCGGCGGCCGCCTTCGCCGAGGCTCGCGACGATCACGTTCAGCGCCGGCGCAAAGGCGCGCGGGTCCGCACCGAGATGGCCGAGCGCGATCAGCGCGAGCGCTGCGTCGAACACGTTCATCTCGGCGGCCATCAGCTCGCCCTTGACGTAAGACAGCACGCGGTGGCGGATGAAATCGAAATCGCCGTCGGGATCGATGATCGCCTGCGCCGCCAGCGGCAGCGCCAGGAAGGCGGCGTAGCAGCGGCCGAAATAGGCGCTGTAGAGCTCCGGCAAATAATAGATGTGCGAGCGCGGATTGGCGAAGGCGCCGCTTGCCGCCAGCCGCTTCTGGAAGCCGAGGATGCGATGCACGGTGGCGAGCCGCGCCGGCGTTTCCAATACTTTCCAGCGCGCGAGGTTGCGGAAGCTGACCTCGAGAATGTCGAGATTGAGCGTCGGATCGAGATCGTTGCCGTAGGGACGCTCGCCCTTGAGGTTGTCGATCCAGGTCGCAACCCCGCCCTCGTAGTCGATATTGTCGTTGATCGGCACGGTCACGCGCGGCTCGTTGACGCCGGCGCGCACCTGATAGCCTGCATAGAAATCCAGCAGCGGCTGGTCGAGGATCGGATCGGTGCAGCCGGCCTGCGTCGCCGCGGAGATCGAGCACGCCGTGGTGTCGCAATCCGGCACGTAGACGCCGAAACCGAGGTCCTGCTTGATCTGGGCGAAATAGCGTGAGAAGCGCGGATGCGGCGCCGGCGCGAGCGCGGTGATGACGTTGAACCGCGCCCCGTCGATGCCCTCGACCTCTTCGCGGCTGATGTTGACGCAGAAATCGACCATGTCGGCAACCGCGCGCTTCGCCGCCGTCATCTCGGTAGGCGAGGCGAGACCGCTCTCGACATAGCCGAGCAGCGCCTCGATGAAGAACGCGTCGTAATAGGCCGAGCGGTGGCGGATCTGCACCGGCTCCCACATCGGTTCGGCAACCCCTCGCCAGGGCGGATTGACGACAGCGCGCGCCGGCGATCGCGCGATGAAGACACGGGCGAGGTTGAACAGCAGCGAGGAGTTCTTGTAGCCGCGCGCGTTGAGACCCGAGAGCGCGATGGTCAGCTCGCGGCCGCGGAAATCGGGGTCGCCGATCAGGTTGAACGCAGCGTAGGTCGGCAGAAAGCCATTCTTGCGGTACGAGCCCAGCAGATGCTGCGCGCAGTCGCGGATCACGCCGTCGATCTGCGATTGTTGCGGCATGGCGCCGGTGAACATGGCCGGCGGCGGCTTGGGATGATCCAGCGCGATGCTGTCGACGAGGTCGGCAACGGGCTGGCCGACCGCCGCCCAATCGGGCTCGGCCTCGTCGCGGGCGCGCACCAGCGCGTGGCGCAGCCGGGCCAGTTTGCCTTCATCGCGCAGTTCGGGCAGACCGGCCCGGCGGAGCAGCACCCGCAATGCGGGATTGCCGAGGGCGGTCTTGTAGAACTTGGCCAGATGCGGATCGCCGCTGGCCGCAACGGACAATACGGGATCGCAGACGTCGTAAAGCGAGGGGCCGTCCTTCCGCGCCGTCAGCGCCCGGCAGGTGGCGCCGGCAAAATATTGAAAGCTCATGAAATACCTGGTCGCGGGAATTTGGCCGAGGGCGCCGGCCGGCACGCTCCCAGCCGCGTGCCACCCCCTGCAAGTCGTTGAAAAAGCTACCCGGATTCGCAGGAAATACAAATGTGATGACAGTCACAGAAAAAGCCGGCACGAAGCCTGCATAATCAGGCTCCGGAAGGCTACGGGGACGCAAAAAAATCACACTTTTGGCGGTGCAAATTAGCGCGTACTTCCAGTGACTTAGCTCAAATTTTCGGCGATCTATTGCGGGGGAGGCGATATCCGGTTAAGGCTTTGTTTGGTGCGGCGCCGCAAATTGCGCGCAATTCGGGGGCACACCCCCGGCCAATCCCTCAAACCCAAAGACGCTATCGCGCTACTCAAACAGTGTGCGCGTGCTTGGCTGGTCTTTGGCAGTGACAGGAATGACGCGAGATGAATGTAACGCAGCTCGACATTTCCCGACGCACGATCGCGCTGGCCGCAGCCCTCATCGGCACGGTCTCGCTCGTGATCGGCGCCCATGCTGCCCTCAACATGCGGGCGCTCGATGCCGCCAAGGCCGTTTCGACCGACCAGGTCACCGGCTCGATCGGCCAGGCCTCGCGTCTCGCCCTCGTCATCGGCAATGGGCACTACCCCGACGCCAATGCGCCGCTGACGCAGTCGATCAACGACGCCCGCGCGCTGTCTTCGTCGCTGCGCAAGAACGGGTTTGACGTCGACATGGTGGAAGACGCGACCAAGGACGACATGGTCCGCGCCGTCAATCGCCTGAAGTCCCGGATCAAGCGCGACACCGTCGTCATGCTGTTCTTCGGCGGCTACGGCGTGCAGGCCGGCCGCGAGAGCTACATGCTGCCGGTCGATGCCGTGATCTGGAAGGAAAACGATGTCCGTCGTCAGGGAGTCTCCATCGAAGGCGTGCTCGACATGATGAAGGAGCAGGGCGCCAAGGCCAAGCTCGTCGTGGTCGACGCCTCCCGCCGCAATCCCTATGAGCGCCGCTTCCGCTCCTACAGCCACGGCCTCGCGCCGATCAGCGCCACGGACAATGCGCTGATCCTCTCCTCGGCTTCGCCCGGCAAGGTCGTCGACGACGGCAAGGGCGAGCACAGCGTGCTTGTCAGCGAGTTCCTCAACAACCTCAATGCGCAGGGCAGCGCCGAGAGCGTCTTCAACAAGACCCGCCTCGCCATCTCCCGCGCCAGCGAAGGCGACCAGGTCCCGTCCGTCTCCTCCTCGCTGCTTGAGGACGTCCATTTCGGCGAAGCCGGCGGCTAGTTTTTCTTAGGTCTTGTAGGATGGGCAAAGGCGCAACGCGCCGTGCCCACCATCTCTCCAACATTTCGATAGAAGACGCGCTCTATAGAAGACGTGGGCACGCTTCGCTTTGCACACCCTACGATGTGCGTGTTTAACGCACATCTGCCTCTCCATCGTTATTGCGAGCGGAGCGAAGCAATCCAGAATCTTCCCGCGGAAAGATTCTGGATTGCTTCGTCGCTTTGCTCCTCGCAATGACGGTGGCGAGATCTACTTCGCCGCTTCCGCGGCCATCACCGTGCGCACCGGATCGCCTTCGCGCAGCAGCGCGCCGGCGCGGGCCACGACGATATCGCCTTCGTTGAGGCCGTCGCGGATCTCGATATTGCCGCCCGACATCAGTCCGACCTCGACGCGCTTGGTCTCGACGCGGTTGCGGCGGATCACCTGCACGACGGTGCCGGCGGAGGAATACTGCACCGATGTCAGCGGCACCGCGACGTTGCAGCTCTGGCCCGACTTGATCAGCGCGCGGCCGCTCGCATTCAGCAACAGCCGCTTCTGCGCGGAAATGCCGATATAGACCATGCCTTGCTGGATGTTCGGCTCGACCGTCGGGCCGATGCGGCGCACCTTGCCGTCGATGTCGCCGGCGCCGGCGATGCGCACCGTCGCCACCTGGTTGACCGCGAGCTTGCGCATATCGCTGGTCGCGACGAGGGCGACGAGATCGTACTCGCTGCGCGCCACGATCGTGAACAGCGCCTCGCCCTTGGCGGAGGCGAGATTACCGATCTGCGCTGTCGACGTCGCGATCACGCCTGCGACGGGGGCGGTGACCTGAAGCGTGCCGCCCTCGGGCAGTGCGAGCCGCGCCAGCACCTGGCCGGCGGTGGTGGTGTCGCCGGCTTCCGCCAGCACCTCCGTCACCTTCAGGCCGGGCCGCTCCGGCCGCACCGAGCTTGCCTCGCGCGCGAGGATGGTGCCGGTGCCCTCGACGATGTCGGAGAAACAGGATTTTGCGACCTTCAGCACCGTGACCGCCGGCCCCTTGGGCGCGTCGTCATCGGCGGCGGCAGCGGGCTGGGCCGACAGCAACAGCAGTCCGGTGAGCGCAACGAGATGTCTGGAAACAGAACGCGCAGGCAATGAACGCATGGGTCATTCCGGTTGGGCCTTGACGGCCTTATCGTTAGCAGAAGCGATCGCTGCGAGCCAAGGGCACATCAGGGCCGGCCGAATGAGAATGCCGCAGCAGCACGGGCGGCGCGATGCCGCCCGTTGATTTAGTCTTCGGGACCGGCGCCAAGGTTCGCTGTCTTCCACTGTCCCTGCGGCCATCCTTCGAGACGCCCGCCTGCGGCGGGCCCTCAGGATGAGGTCATGCTTCGCGGCGGGATGTCAGACCCTCATGGTGAGGAGCCCGCCAAAGCGGGCGTCTCGCACCATGCAGGCCGAACTCATCCCGCAGCGGAGCAATCTCACGGCAGGCTCAAGAACTCCACCCAGTTCGGCTTCTTGCCGGTGGCATAGGACTTCAGCTTGGCGAGCGCGCCGCTGCTCTGGTCGATGGCATAGACCGTCATGCTGTCGGAGAGCTCGCCGACTGCGGCGAGGTAGCGCCCGCTGGGATTGATGTGAAAGCCGCGCGGCTGCTTCTCGGTCGGCACGCTGCCGATGGTGGTCAGCTTGCCGGTGGTTGCATCGACCTTGTAGGCGGTGAGCGTGCTGGTAGTACGCTCGGAGGCGTACAGGAAACGGCCGTCGGGGGTAATGTGGATGTCGGCGGCCCAGGGCTTTCCGGTAAATCCTTCCGGCAGCGCGCTGGTGCGCTGGATCTCGTCCCATGCGCCGCCCTTGGCCTCATAGGCGAACGCCGCGACGTCGCCGTTCAGCTCGTGGAGGAGATAGACGAACTTGCCGTTGGGGTGGAACACGAAATGCCGCGGCCCCGATTTCTCTGGCACCTTGTGAGCCGGCGGATCGCTCGGCGTGAGCGTGCCGGTCGTGGCGTCGAACGCGAAGGCAAGAATCTGGTCGGAGCCGAGATTGGTCGCGAACGCGAAGCGGTTGTCGGGCGAGGGCAGGAAGGCGTGCGCGTTCAGTCCGGTCGGGATCACCTGCTTCGGCTCGCCCGCGACGCGGTTGGCGAGCAGCGGATTCAGTGCGACCTTGTTGCCGCCATAGGAGGCGCTGAACAGGAATTTGCCGCCGGGGTCGATGGCGATATTGGCCATGCTGTCGGCGAGCGGGCCGTTGCCGATATGGCTGAGCTGGCCCGTCTTGGGATCGATCGCAAAGCTCACCGCAACGAACGGCTGCGAGCGGACACCGGCGATCAGCACGCGATGATCGGGCGTGATCGCGAGCGGCGTCGAGGAGCCGGGCTTTTCGACGCCGGTGAAGGCGGCCTTCTGCACGGGCGTCATCTCGCCGCTCTCGGCCATTTTGAACACGCTGATGCCGTTACTGTCGGCATTGCCGACATAGGCGAAGGTCTCGGCCATGCCGGCGCGGACTCCAGAAATGAGAGCGAGGAAAGCAAGCATGGTGGCGATCGCGGCGCGGGGTACGCCGGATCTGATGCGTCGGGTCGGTCTCAGCATGGGGTCCCTCCTGGATGCCGGTGCGGCATTTGTCGTTTTGCCGGGAGGATAGCGGCAGCCGCCCCGCCGCACCAAATTCCAATTGGGATCGATTGATGCCGAAATGGTATCGGTGGGAGGCTTACCGTATCGCCGCTGTGCGGGAGGGCAGATGGGGCCCGGGCGGGGTGTGGGGCGGCCCGAGCACGGTCCACACGGTGACCGCGAGCAGCGCGCAGGTCAGGATCGTCCAGGCGACAAGTCGTTTCCGCATCAGGCCGAATCCGTCAGTCATATGAATGAGAATGCTCCCGGGGGTGGGCCTGGCGATCGTGCGCTGCAAATCGCGGCGATCCTATGAACTCGTTCACAGGCGAACCGAACCAATGCCGCGCGAGCGCATTGAACCGGCATGCACCGTGAAAACGATCTCGAAGGTAAGCCCGACATGGGCGGCAAGCATGGCGGTCAGGCGGGCCAGCCCAAGTCGCCGCCGCGCCCGCGTCAGGCCGAGCGCGATGAGGACGTCGTGGCAAAGCGCCACACCGGCCAAACCGATACCAACGCCGCGCCGACCAAACCAAAATAGCACCTCGCCCGCGCCGCTCGCGGACTGGGAACGGCAGCCTCGCCTTGCCGTTACCCTGATCCCGCGGGCGGAGCAGATCGAAACGGAGGCTGGCACGTGTTTTGGATTTATTGGGACACCGCCTGGTCGCTCATCATCAGTGGCATCATGTTCGCCACCATCGTCGCCCATCCCGACGCCGAGTTCGTCGAGATCCACGCGGCCAAGCAAATCAAGTGAGCCCGCGCCGTCCGGTTCAAGGCGCATCGTTGCATGCTGCGCCGCGCCCGGGACATTAGAATTCAAAATCTCAAATCATGCTGCCGGGCATGAAGCAGCGGATCTTGGCGCGGCCGTTGACGTAATACGGCCAGACCATGGTGCGGCCGGCGCGGTTCGGCTCGGTGATCACGGTGTCGTCGGGCACCTCGATCCAGTCGCCCAGGAGTCTCACGCGATAATGTCCGTTGCTCGTGTCCCAGTCGACATCGTCCAGCGCCGTGCCGTCGGCGTCGGCACAGCAGGGACCTCCGCCCTTGCTGTGCAGGCTCTCGAACCAGCCCTTGAGGGGAGAGTTCGCGTAGCGACCGTCGTCGCGGGCCTGCACGGATGGGCCGATCATGGCAGCAACCGCTACGAGAGTGATCATCCTGAATGCCGCGATCGCCATATCTCCTCGCTCGATCTCGCGCGCGCAAGAGCGCAGACGAGGAGCCGCCTGCGCTGCACGTGACGCAATGCCGGCTGGCGCCCGCTGATCGGGTTCCAGCCGTCTCAGCAGGGCAACCGCGAGGATCGATGTTTGATCCTATTTTCAAGGGCGCGGACTTATCGAGTCCGCGCCCTGCTTCAGCTCTAACCCGGCAAGCGGTCAGTAGTCCCAGAACACCGGCACCCAACGGAAGGCCTCGCCGTCGGCTGCCACCCGGCCCACGGACGGGAACGGCAGGTGCGTCGCCACCAGCATTTCGCCGGTCTCGGCAAGCTGTCGCAACAGATGAACGCGAACGCGCGCGGCCTCCTCGGGGTCGTGTTCGAAACCGTTAAACCAGTCGGGTTGCTCGAACCCGACGGCAAACACGGCATCGCCGGCGAATGTCAGCGCGTCATCGCCGGACGCCATGCGAACCACGCTGTGTCCGGGGGTGTGACCGCCAGTGCGGCGAGCGATGACGCCAGGCGCAATCTCCTGCTCGTCATCGAACAGCCGCAGCTGAGGGCCGTACTCCTTCAGGAACTGCTTGGCGGTCGATCGCAGCGCGTCCGGGAAACCTTCCGGCATGGCAGTGCGAGAGAAATCAGGCTTTTCCCAGAATTTGACCTCGGCGGCCGCAACGTGGATCCGCAGGTCCTTGCGCAGCTGCTCCTTCACGCCGTCGACCAGCAGGCCGCCAATGTGGTCCATGTGCAGATGGGTCAACACCAGATCGGTCACCGCCGAAAGATCGATGCCGGCGGCCGCCAGTCGCCTGATCAACTGTCCGGCGCGCGGCAAGTTCAGGTTCGGGTCCGAGCCCAATCCGGCGTCGATGAGGATGGTCTTGCCGCCGCTGCGAACCATGACGGCGTTCAGCGCCCAGTCGAAAGCGTCCTGCGGCAGGAACATGTCGTGCAGCCAGGTCGCCCGCACCGCCGGGTCAGCGTTGTGCGCGAGCATCTTGGTCGGCAGCGGCAGCACGCCGTCGCTGACCACCAGCACGTCGATCTCGCCGATCTTCAGCGCGTAGCGCGACGGAACGAGCTCTTCGGGTCCCGATGACACGGGATATGAGGTATTGTGCAGATTCATGTTGGTCTCCTGTTCGAGCGTTGGGCGCTTGGTTGGTGTTGACTCTGGCTGGTCCTGGTTGAGCAGGCCGCGCCGCCAGGGAGAGCGCGGCCGTCATCGCTTGGTGGATTAGAGGCTCGTCACGCGTTCATCGCGCGGTCCAGCCGCCATCGACGGAGATCGTCGTCCCGGTGATCTGGTCGGCCGCGGCCGAGCACAAGAAGGCGACGGTGCCACCGATCTGCTTCGGGGAGGCGAAGTCCAGCGACGGCTGCTTTTCGGCGAGAAGCTCTTCGGCTGCTTGCTTCTGGCTGATGCCTTTCTCCGCCGCGATGTCGCTAATCTGTTTCTCCACGAGCGGCGTGCGCACCCAGCCGGGACAGACCGCGTTGCAAGTGACGCCACTGCCGGCGGTTTCAAGGCCTACCACCTTGGTAAGGCCGACGAGGCCATGCTTGGCCGCGACATAGGCTGCCTTGTGGGTGGATGCGACGAGACCGTGCGTGGAAGCGATGTTGACGATGCGACCCCATCGCTGCTTTTTCATCTGGGGCACGGCCGCAGCGATGCCGTGAAATGCCGCCGACAGATTGATGTCGAGAATGGTCTTCCACTTGGCGGGCGGAAACTCCTCGACTGGTGCGGTGAACTGGATGCCGGCATTATTGACGAGGATGTCGAGCCGTCCGAATTTTTCGATGGTCGCCTCGATCATTCCGCGCACGGCGTCGCCATCCGACATGTCGGTGCCGTCATACGCGACGCGCACGCCGTCCTCGCGTTCGATGCCGGCCCTGATGTTCTCGATCGCTCCGGTTCGCCAAAGCCGTTCAGGACGATATCGGCGCCGAGGCTGGCCAGCTCTCTTGCGATCCCGAGGCCAATGCCGCTGGTCGATCCGGTGACGATCGCTACTTTGCCTTTCAACATGAAAAACTCCTTTCGATGATGGTTGCCGGCGACGTCAATCGCGGCGGTGAATGTCGTGGGTGACGATGCCGAGTTCGGAAGGCGGCGGCTCGAGTCGCCGTCCGTCGGCAAGCGTGCGGCGGATGTCGTCCCGTCCACTTTGCCAGTGCGCCCGCATCGCCTTCGGTCCGAACTCGTAGTCCTTGGAGTGACCCTCATGGAGCTTGGACTGGTAGATCAGGTGGATGATGTTGTGGGAGCGGTGACGGGCGAGCTCGGCGATGGCGCGCATCTCGGGATCGTTTCTTGCAGCCTCCGGCAATCTGTCGATCGTCCGCTGCAGCGCCTGACGCATCTTCTGTATCCGCAGCGCCTGGTCGGTGACGGCGCGGGTGCGACTGGAATACTGAATGTCCTTCTGTCGGCTCGAAACCTCCATCATGTCGTGCGGCACGCGGCCCCGCGCCGACCAGAGATCGATCTGGAACGTCAGCGTGTCTTTCGCATCGCCCGACAGTACGCGGGAGAGAGGCGTGTTGGAGACCACGCCGCCATCCCAGTAATGCTCGGAATCGATTTCGACGGCGGGAAATCCGGGCGGCAGCGCGCCCGAAGCCATGAAGTGTTTCGGACCGAGCCGCCGCTCGGCTGTGTCGAAATAGGTGAGATTGCCGGTGCGGACGTTGACCGCGCCGACGCTGACGCGCACTTCGCCCGAGTTCAGCCGGTCGAAATCGACCAGCTGTTCCAGCGTCCGCTGCAACGGCGCCGTGTCATAGAAGCTGGTCGACGCGTCGCCCGAGAAGGGCGACCACAAGGGCGAGGGGAAGCGCGGCCTGAAGAAGCCGGGCTGGCCCTGGAACAGCGCGCGCATCGCGGCAAGCGTGTTGTGCAGGGAGTTGAAGTCGAACGCGAAGGGTAGCGCGCCGGCCAGTCCCTCGCCGGCAGGCCATTCCACCGGGGTTGCGCAGATCGTCTCCCAGAACTCGCGCAGCCGCGCCACGCGCTCGTCTTCCGGGGAGCCCGCGATGATGGCGGCGTTGAGCGCGCCGATCGAGATGCCCGCCAGCCAGTTCGGCCGGATCCCGGCCTCGTGCAAGCCTTCGTAGACGCCTGCCTGGTAGGCGCCGAGCGCGCCGCCACCCTGCAGCACCAGCGCAACGACATCGTAGGGCAGCGGATTGACCGGTCGTGCGGAATCGATTTGTTCGCGCGTCACGTTGAACATGGCGACTACTCCTTGCAATGCGACCCGTTCGGTCAGCCGGCCTGTGTTTCGGTCAGGATTTCAGCTTCGGCTCCACGCGATCGCGCCACCGCGGACCGCTCCAGATAGTCGTGCACCACGGTGCCTAATCCGAGCGTCAGGTCGGCAACGATATGCTTGGCCGAGAGCACCTGAAGAACCGGCAGCTCGGCGACCGGCGCGAGCGCGTGGGAGAAGAGATCGAGCGCGGCGGGCCCCGTCCACGCGCCCTTCACCGTCACGTCTTCGAGATGGAAGCGCACCAGCTCGCAAATGCGCGCGGTGCCGTCGACATGCGGAATGATCTTCAGCAGGAAATTTGGCGCGATGAGCTTCCGTGCTTCGGTGGAAAGATCGAGGGCGCGATGCTTGTAGCCCATGGTGCCGGTGGCGATGCGCACCGAACCGTAGTCCAGCGTGCCGACCAGGGTATCGGTCTCGACGGCCAGCTTCGGTTGGGCCAGCTTCTTGGGAAAGCCCCACAGCTCGCGGCCACCGGCGATCGGCGGATGATCGTTGAGGAACATCTGGTGGACGAAGCTGCCGGTCTGGCCGCGGAAGGACACCGGGATGATCTGGCCGCTTTCCGTGTAGTCGCCGAAGCCGGTGGAATCGGGCATGCGAATGAATTCGTAATTCACCACAGGCTCGGCCAGCTCCAGCGGTTCCGGCACGATCCGGCGCAATGCCTCCGGGTCGGTCCGGTACTGGATGATGAAATATTCGCGATTGATGAAGCGATACGGGCCGGGCGGGAAAGCCGGGTTCGTCAGCGGCATCGCGAACGCGAGGTTGCGGATCTGCTGGTTCATGCTGTGGGCTCCTGAATGATCGGTCTGCAGTGGCGGCCGCGCGCCCCGCGGGAGCGCGGCCATCATCACGTGAGGCGTCTAGACGTCGGTCACCCGTTCCGGATCGGCCGACGCGAGTGCCAGGGCGCGCTCCGCCTTCGGCGGATAGATCCAGACGGTGTTGATCTCACGCTTGGTCTTCTTGGCGACGTCGCCGACCAGCTCGACCTTGCGCTCCCATCCGCGTGTGAACAGCGCACCGGCTTCGCCGAGGTCGAGGCACGTGACATAGGCCTTCTGGTGGTAGGGCCTGGTCGGAACGCCGAGCAATTCGGCCGCGGCGTTGTTGCCGGCAAAGGCACCCATCCGCGTGGCGTGCTGGCACGACATCAGCGCGTAATTGCCCTCGTCGTCGCAGGCGGCGCGTGCTGCGTCGCCGGCCGCGAAGACACCCTGAACGCCTGGCACCTGCAAGCAGCGATCGACCAGCAACCGTCCGAAATTGTCGCGCTCGGCGGGAATCTGCCCGGTCAACGGCGCCGCACGAATGCCCGCCGCCCAGATCACCGTCTCGGTTTCGATGTGCTCACCGCTGGACAAGGTGACGCCGCTCTCGTCGAGCGCGGCGACGCCGGCGCCGAGCCGTGTCTCTACGCCAACCTTGCGCAAGGCTTCCTCGATGACGGGGCGGGCGCCTGCACCCATGTCGGGTGCGATCGCAGTGTTGCGATCGACGATGACGACGCGCGTCCTGGCATTGGGGCCCAGGATTTCGCGCAGCCGCGCCGGTATTTCGGTGGCCGCCTCGATCCCGGTGAAGCCGCCGCCGGCGACGACGACCGTGTCGCGTCCGTTCACGGCAGGCCGCTTCGCGAGACCATGCAGATGCTTGTCGAGCGCAACGGCATCGTCGAGCGAATCGACGCTGAAACCATGCTCGGCGAGGCCCGGAATGTTCGGACGGAACAGCCGGCTGCCGGTGGTCACGACGAGGCGGTCGTAGGACAGCATCTTTCGCGCGCCCTTCGCGGGCGTGATCTGCACCGTTCGGGCCTCGGTGTTGATCGTCTCGGCGCTGCCCTGGATGTAGTCGACGTCGATCGCCTCGAGGACGTCGAGCAGCGGGGCCGTCAGGGTTTCCGGCTTCGGCTCGTAGAGCCGCGGACGGACCACCAGCGTCGGCTCCGGTGAGACGAGCGCGATCTGCAGATCTTGCGGCGAGACGCCTCGGATGTCGCGCAGCCGGGCTGCGGAAAGGGCGGCGTACATGCCGGCGAAGCCGGCGCCGATGATGATGAGTCGCATGGATTCTCTCCTTGGTTGCTGTTCGAAAGACCGCGCGCGACCGCGCTGCTGCGTTGGGGGCAGCGTCCGGCGTCGGCGCGTGGAGGTGGGTTGGGTCGCTGGTCTTAAGGCGCGATGCAGCGTGCCTGCAGCGAATTCGGTGGCCGGCCGTAGCCTAGGACAACGGGCTGAAGCTCACTTCGACTCCAGTCCTGATAGGGAAGGCCGGGGCCATTTCGGATCATGATGGAAACGGGCGGCTGTGCCGGGTGCATGGTGTAAGCTGGAATTTCCACTTCCTCGCCCGTCGCCGACGTGAAGCGAACGGCCAGCGAGAGTCCGTACAAGGTCGCGGTCGCAAGGCTTCGGCGGCGTGAGGCAATCAGCCGTCGGTTGACGAAGTTTTTCCAGGTCATCTTTGGTCTCCCTCGATTGGTCTGGACATGGAGATGATGTAGCTGACCCGATTTGCCGGTGCCCCAGCGCGATTGCCGTCGTTGTCGAGAGATTGCTGCTAACGCATGCGCCTGCGCCAATCGCTCGGCGTCTCGCCCGTCAGCTTCTTGAATGCCGCGGCGAAGGCGGTCTGCGAGGAGTAACCAAGCGCCGCGGCGACCGAGACGATCGATTCGTCGCTCTCCCGCAGCATGTTCATGGCCTGCTCGAGCCGGTGCTGGCGCAGCCAGGCATGCGGCGACAGCCCGGTGCTCTCCTTGAAGGACCGGCAGAAATGGAAGCGCGATAGCCCGGCATCGGACGCCAGCGCATCGAGCGAGACGTCCGCTTCGCTATCGGAGCGCAATCGTTCGATTGCACGGAGCAGGACCTTCGGCGCCAGTCCGCCCATGGTCGGCTGGAACGTGGTTGGCGAGCCTGCATGCGCAGCCAAAAGGCGCGTGGCCAGAAGATCCGTGAGCTGATGCCGGAACAGCGTATCAAGCACGCCATGGCTCTCCAGCGAATCCGCCGCGCTCAGGAGCAGTCGGGACGTGATCGTGTCGGGATGCGCCGTTCGCTCAATCAATTCGGCGGGCCCCGCGGTTCCGGCCTCGCCGGCGATGCGCTGCAGCGTTGCGTCGGGAAGGTAAAGCTGCACGACGTCGACGGGCTTCGGAATGTCCCATCGGGAGCTCGACCCTTCCGGAACGATGTTCACGACCCCTGGACGAAACGTGCCGATCGAGATCGATTTTCCCGAGCGCCGCTCCATGCGCTGCATCACGCCTTTATGCGCCATGACCACGTGGTGGCGCATGGGCTCGACGACGTCGTGCAGCGGATCATGCTTCCAGTGCGCGATACCGGCACCCGAGGAGTCCAGCGCCACGCGAAACGGCTCGGTCCGGAGCACACGCGCCATCTCCGCGTCGGCGGCGCGCCGATCGGAGGTCGAATTGTCGTCGGGTTGTGCGCCAGGGGCCGGCGGCAAGCTCTTGTGCGAGGGATTGCGCATGAGTGCAGTGTTCCCGGTCATGGTGTGGCTCCTCCTGATCAGCTCGGGCTCTCGATCAGTCGTCCGCATTTGTACGGAACGGCGCGTGTTCTATGCGCCGCGATTGCGGTGCGTATTTCCTGAACCCGGCATGCTTTGTCCGATCCTGCTCCAAGCCGGCCCGCGCTTTCGCGAACGCACGGCGGGCGGGCGGGGAGGGGAAGTGCTTGTAAGAAAAGGGGGGCAGGCCGCCACACGGCCGTCACATCGACGTCGCGATTGGGCACGCTTGTGGCGCGGGATGGCCGGATTTCGAAGCGGACAAGCCTTGTCCGATTCCGCGACACATCCTCCAAACGGCGGGACCGGATGACCGGGGCGCCGCTACGCCGCGGCCGCCTGTGCCGACAACAGCTGCTTCAGTTTCGCCGCCGGCACGGCAGGGCTGAACAGCCAGCCTTGCATCTGGCTGCATCCGAGCTGGAGCAGCACCGCGCGCTGCGCTTCGGTCTCGACGCCTTCGGCGGTCGTCGCCATGTGGCGGGCGGCGGCCATGTGCACCACCGCCTGCACGATCGGCGAGGAATCCTCGGGTTCGCCGATGTCGCTGATGAAGCTGCGGTCGATCTTGATCTTGTCGAACGGAAAACGATGCAAATAGCTCAGCGACGAATAGCCGGTGCCGAAATCGTC
The DNA here is from genome assembly GCF_055811255.1 of Bradyrhizobium sp. MI1.11. Classification (NCBI taxonomy): domain Bacteria; kingdom Pseudomonadati; phylum Pseudomonadota; class Alphaproteobacteria; order Hyphomicrobiales; family Nitrobacteraceae; genus Bradyrhizobium; species Bradyrhizobium sp. MI1.11. Next base: position 82,401 of record NZ_JBVVPM010000028.1, on the reverse strand, counting down.
GAGCGCGATGCGCACCCCGAGTTCGCGCAACTGCTGCAGGATCGTCAGCGCCTCCTGGTCATCGCGGATCAGGACGGTCTCGGTGATCTCGAGCTCGAGCCGTCCGGGCGCGAGCCCCGACTCGGCGAGCGCGGCTGCCACCTTCAGCGCCAATGTCCGCGAGCGGAACTGCACCGGCGAGACGTTGACCGCGATGTCGATGTCGCCGGGCCAGCTGGCGGCCTCGAGGCAGGCCTGCCTCAGCACCCATTCGCCGATCTCGCTGATCAATCCGGTCTCTTCTGCAACCGGGATGAAATCGGCGGGCGAGACCATGCCGCGCTCCGGATGATGCCAGCGCAGCAGCGCTTCGCAGCCGGTGACAACGTTGGCCGCGAGATCGACCAGCGGCTGGTAGTGCACCTCGAATTCGCCGCGGGCCAGCGCCTGCCGCAGATCGAACTCGAGCTGGCGGCGCAGCCGCGCCTTGGCGTCGTATTCGGGCGCGAAGACGCGGAAGGTGCGGCGGCCCTCGGATTTTGCCGCATACATCGCGAGATCGGCGCGCTTGAGCAGATCATCGGGATTGTCGCCGTGGTCGGGTGCGATCGCGATGCCGATGCTGGCATCGGTCGGGATGTCCTGGCCGTTGCAGTCCACGGGCGCGCGCAGCGCCTTCAGGATCTGCTCGGCGAGGGCCGTCAGCTCGGCGTCGTCGCGGGTGCCGGCCTTGACGATGGCGAATTCGTCACCGCCCAGCCGCGCGACCATGTCGTTGCCGCTGACGCAGGCGCGCAGGCGGTTCGCGACCTGGCGCAGCAACTCGTCGCCGACCTCGTGTCCCAGCGAATCGTTGACGCCCTTGAACTCGTCGACGTCGATATAGAGGATCGCGAACGGCTTGCCCTGGGCAAGCTCGGCGACGCGCCGCTCCAGATGGCCGCGCATCAGCACGCGGTTGGGCAGGTCGGTCAGCGCGTCGTAATGCGCCATATGCGCGATGCGCTCGTCGGCGCGGATGCGCTCGGTGACGTCGTCATGGGTCGCGAGCCAGCCGCCGGCGGCGCCGGGCTGGTTCTTGATCTCGATCAGGCGGCCATCGGAGGTCTCGACGATCGTGCTCTGCGTCTGCCCGGCATCGCCCAAAATGCGGTCGCAATAGGAATCGACGTCGCCGTGGAACGAGCCGGTGTCGTGGCGATGCCGGATCACCTGGCGGAAATATGCGCCCGGCTTCACCACATCGGCCGATAGCCCATACATCTCGATGTAGCGCCGGTTGCAGACGATCAGCCGCTCGTCCTGGTCGAACATCAGGAGGCCCTGCGTCATCGTGTTCATCGCGGTGTCGAGCTGCTGCTTCTCCGCGGCGAGCCGGCGCGTCATCTGGCGGAAGATGAAATAGAGCGTCAGCACGAGCAGGCCGATCGACAGCACGGCGACGGCCACGAAGAATTTCGTTTGCGTGTGCCATGTCGCCAGCGCCGCATCCAGCGACTTGGTCGCGACCACGACCAGCGGCTCGCCGGTCAGGAGGCGTGCGGCGACGATGCGATCCTTGCCGTCGATCGGGCTTGCGAGCTGCATCGTGACGAAGGTTCGCTCGAACACCGCCATCTGCTCGCGCGTGCCGTTGCGGAAATTCTGCCCGATCATCGCCTCCACATGCGGAACGCGCGCGAGCAACTGGCCGTTCTGGTGATGCATCGCGATCGAGGAATCCTCGCCGAGCCCGCTCGAGGCGAAGAAGGATTCGAGTTGCTCCGGCGCGACCGCCCGCGAGACCAGCCCGAGGAATTCGCCGTGGGGGCCGGAGACGCGGCGCGCGAATACGATGACCGGTCCGCTGCCCAACCGTCCGGGCACGACCTCGACCTCCTCCTGCGAAGCCGGATCGTTCTTGAGGCGATCGAAATAGCCGCGGTCGGCGACCGAAACATCGGCGACCGGCCAGCGCCGCGACGAGTTGATCAGCACGCCCTTGGCGTCGAACACGTTGGCACCGGCGACGTCGGACCAGCCGCTGGCTTTGGCGCGCAACACCTCGTGCATGGCGAGCGTGCCCATCTCGCTGCGGAAGACGTCTGCGGATTCGATGCCATGGCTTTCGAGTTCCGCGATGATGCTCTTCTGCAGCACCGCAAAATCCTCGAACTCGCGGTCGAAATGGCGGGCGAGCAACCGGACCGCGCTCTCCACGCTGCCACGGCCGCTTTCAATTGCATTCTGCCGGAAGCGGTCGACAGTGAGCGCGGTGCCCACAGCCATTGCGGCCATCAGCACGAAGCCGCCTGCGATCAGCCATGTCAGCGGCGCTCCGCGCCAACGGCGCAGCAACGCGCGCATGCGCGCGCTCCATCGGATCGATGTGCCCATGCAGCCCTCCCGTGGGATGCAAGATGCGGCAAAACCGACAAGAGCGCGTTACCAGTGAGGGTTAGAAAAGCATGAATCGGAACGGAATCAGAGGGTTGGTTCCCTCGCTTGTCTGAAGGCGCGGTGGACCACGGTTCCCTCAGCGTCGGATTTCCCATCTCAACGCTTCCGCATTGGTCTTGGCGAACATCGCCGGCACGTCGAAGGTCCCGGTCTTGAGATCATAGCGGCAGCGCCAGTCGGCCAATCCCTTCACGGCGACGTTCTTCGGGTGCTTGTCCATTTCGCCCGACAACGAGATCACGAGGTAACGGTTGTCCGGCCAGTGCACGCCGAGCCCGCGATAGGCCTCTTCGGTGCCTTTCACGAGATCGGCCGAGATGTGGTAGTCGAGCTTCATCTTCCCAGTTTCCGGCCGGCCGTGGAAATAGGCCCAGGCCAAGTCGCTGAGCGAGGTCTTCGTCGCGCTGACGAAGGCACCCTTCTCGGCATGGTAGAGATAGAGGTCCTGCTCGCCGGAACCGGTCTTCTGCATCCGCACCAGCCATTGCGAGTCGGGGGTGAAGCGGAAGCCGGCCCCGTAGCCCTGCTCGGGCTTGAGCTCCGTCATCTGTTCGCCACGCCTCGTCCAGGCCTGCCATTTGACGTCGAAATCGCCGCCGTCCTTCATGTACTGCTCGATCCCCGTGGCGCCGTCGGGTGAGGTGAAGGCGAGATCGGCATTGTCGGTGAGGATGTAATCCGGCGGCGGGCCGGACGCGGCGAGCCCTGGAGTTGCGGCCATTGTCAGGGCAAGCACCAGCCCAACAGGCCATTGTGCGGGACGGCAAAATGCGTTCACGGGACAATTCCTCGAGAAAAATGCCGCGATGCGGCCTTGAGCATTTGACACCGGCGGGGGTGCGTCGGTTCATCGCCGTGCCGGCTCATCATCCTATCGACCGTCTTGCTGCCGTGACCAAAACGGCGCACCTTGCCGGGCCGATTGATTTGCAAAATTCTTCCTGATCAGGGTTCGTTTCCGATGTTGACCGCATCCAAGGCCTTCATTGCATTCTGTCTGTTCGCGGTGGGCGGCACCGTGCTGGTGATCGGCCCCACCGAGCTGCGTCGCCTGTTGCCGATGGGGGCGAAGACCGACATCGCCGCCAAGCCGGAACCCAAGGTCGAGCCCAAGCCGGAAGAGCCCAAGCTCGCCGCGGTCGCGCCGCCGGCGCCAGCTACGTCTCCGGCACCGGCCCCCGAGCCGAAGGCGGGTGCGCTGGCCGAGACGCAAAAGCAGGTCACGGCCGCGCTTGCCGATCTTGCACCGGTCAAGCCGCCGCCGGCGGTTGCCGATAGCGGCCCCCGCTTCGACGTCGCACGCGTCGACGATCACGGCGAGGCGGCGGTGATCGCGGGCCAGGCGACGCCGGGCGCCAAGGTCGAGCTGTTGCGCGACGGCAAGCCGATCGACACGGTGGTGGCGGATGCCTCGGGCCAATTCGTCATGACGCCGCCGCAGCTTCCCGCCGGTTCCTATGAGCTGACCCTGCGGGCAAAATCGCTTGACGGCACCGTCACGCAATCCGGCCGCAGCATGCCGGTGACGATCGCCGAAGCCGCGCCGCCGCCCGCGCGCCCTGCACCGGCCGCAAGGCAAGAGGCGAAACAGGAGCCGAAGGCCGAGAAGCCCGACGACAAGTCGGATGTTGTGGCATCTTTATCGGACAGGCCTGCGGCCCGCCCCCGACTGATGGGCGCACCGAAACCCAAGGTTATGGCGCGGGCGCCCGCGGCCACGACCGTCGCATCGGCCTCACCGGCGGATGCCATCAGCGGTGCACCGGCGGAAACAGGCGGCAGCCGGGTGATCTCCCGCGGCGACAGCCTGTGGGCGCTCAGCCGGCTCGCTTACGGCGACGGCGCCCGCTTTGCCGTGATCTACAACGCCAACCGCGCCAAGATCCACAATCCCAATTTGATCTATCCCGGCCAAACCTTCGTGCTGCCGCAGAAGGCGGAGTGAGGACAGCGCTTCGCCGCGCGCCTGCGGCCATCCTTCGAGACGCCCGCCTGCGGCGGGCCCTCAGGATGAGGCATGAGTATGCGGCAGCATTTCAACGCAGATGGATGCAGCTGAGCCTCATCCTGAGGAGGCCGCGAAGCGGTCGTCTCGAAGAACGAGGCGCTCGCTCAGGCGCCGCCGAGACGTCCTAAGCAAATACCGCGACGCTTTGCCCTGTGCGCTTCCGGAACATTTGGTTCCCTCGCGCGTCATTGGGATGCGACGCGATGCGCGCTTGGCGCCGGAGGAGGGCCAAGGTGGACAGGTTAGTGGTCATGTCGAGATCACGCTTGCGGCCCAGGCTGGGGATGGCGCTAACGGGCGCAACCCTCGTGATTCTGGCGGTGCTGCTGCCAAGCCGCGCCGAGGCGCAGTTCGGCTTCCGCGGCGGCCCGCTCGGTGTCGCGCGCTTTGCCGTCGGCCACATGATCGGCATGTCTCGCTTGCGCCATACCCGCATGGCGGTGCGGGGCAGCCGATACCGCTCCGCAGCGTTGAGGTCGCAAGATCCTCGCGGCGCAGAGCGCGGCCAGCCTGCCAATCCTTACGTCCTCCGTGCCGCGATGACGGCGCAAGCTGCGCTGTCGGGCTGGCGCGGCGGCCGCCGTCCGCAGGGCTGGTGGCGCCATCCCGACGGCAGCTACGGCTGGGTCGGCCCGGTGTTCTGGCCGTTCGCGCATGACGACCTCACCACCGCAATCATCCTCGGCGATGCGACCAGCCTCTCGCTCTATGGCTATGGCGACATCTATGCCGCGATCTTCGCGCCCTATGCGGCCACCGAGCTTGCGGCCTACACCACGCCGCAAGGCCGTCGCGGCCGGCGAGTCCCGACTGCGGAGGCCGTCTGCGATGCCAGCGACACCGGCGGCCTGCCGGTCGAACGCATCGCCGCTGCCGTGCAGCCGAACGAATTGCAGCGCACAGCGCTCGACGAGCTCGCCACCGCGTGGGCAGCCGCGCGCGACACCATCCGCGCCGCCTGTCCAACGCAGGTCCCTGCGACGGCGATGGAGCGCCTCGGCCTGATGCGCGAGCGCATCGAGGCCATGATCAAGGCAACGGACGGCGTCGCACCTTCGCTCGCCAAATTCGTCGATCTCCTCGATGACGACCAGAAGGCCAAGCTCGATGGCCTGGCCAAGGACCGCCGCGCCGCGCTTGCAGCGGTCCAGCAAAAGAATCCCCAGGCGGCATCGGCCTGCCAGGCGGACAGCGATCCCCGCTACGACGAGAAACTGCAGCGCCAATACGAGCAGCTCGTGCAGCAGCAATGGCCCGCGGCCGAGATCGCCTCCACGCTCAAGCTCGACGACACCGGCCGCGCCCGCCTCGACGTGCTCCAGGACACCACGCTGCGCACCATGGAAACGCTCAGCGCCTGTCCGTCACAGGCCGGACCGACACCACAGGCCCGCCTCATCGCCGCGAAGGCGCGGCTGGAGACCATGCTGCAGGCGGTGAACGGCGTCAGTGACGCGCTCGATGATTTCGAGGCGGACCTGAGCGACGAGCAGAAGGCCGGGTTCGAGGCGATGGGGCCGAAGCGCGGGGCGTGATCACCCGCACCGCTTCCACCCAATTCCGTGCCCGCGTAAGCCATTGATCTTGCAGGCCCCGGCTACTGTGCATGGGGTTGTTTTCGCAGTTTTTTGTTTTGGCTAGCCGCGCCGCCTTGCCGCGGCGGCGTCCACCACGTTCTCGACCTCCTCGCGCCACGACAGAATCTCCATCGCGAGCACGGGGTGGTTAAAACCCTTGAGCACGAGATCGTCGAGCGCGCGGGCTTCGACCCAGGGCTCGACCATGCCGTAGACGCGGCGGCTGACGACGACCTGGCCGGCCTTGGCTTCGTCGCAGAGGCGGGAGGAGAGATTGGTGACGCTCCCGATCGCGGCATATTCGAGCCGCTGCTCGAAGCCGATCTGGCCGAGCGTGGCGTAGCCCATGGCGACGCCGACGCCGAATCCGAGCGAGTGGCCGCGGTTCTTCCATTTCTCGGTCAGGGCGCCGATCGTGTCGCGCATCTCGACGGCCATCTTCACCGCGCGCTTGGTATGATCGGCGAACTGGATGGGCGCGTTGAACAGGATCATGACGCCGTCGCCGGCAAAGCGGTCGAGCGTGCCTTCATAGCGGTGGATCAGCTCGCCGAGCGCGGCGTGATATTCGCGCAGCACGTTCATCGCCTCTTCCGGCTCGGTCGCCTCCGTGAACGAGGTGAAGCCGCGCAAATCACAGAACACGACGGTGACCTCGCGGCGGTGGCTGTCGAGCAGCGCATCGTGGCCGTCGGACGAGGCGATCAGTTGCGCCACTTGCGGCGCGAGGAAACGTTCGAGCCGCTTAATGCGGCCGATCTCGCCGAGTTGTTTCTCGACCCGCTCTTCCAGCGAGCGGTTCCAGTTGCGCAGCTGCTCGGTCTGCTCCTGGAGCTTGGCGGCCTGCTGCTGCACGGTTTCGTGCGCAGCCGCGAGCTCACGGCCCTTGTGGTCGACCTCGGTGAACAGCCGCGCATTGCGCATCGCCAGCACGGCCTGGTTGGCGAAGGTGCGCATCAGGCCGATGATGCTTGGGGCGAACTCGCCGCTGGCTCGGCGCAGCACCACCAGCGAGCCGAGCGTGCCCTGCTGGTCGACTAGCGGCACCACCAGCACCGAATGGAAGCCGGCTTCGATCGCGACGTCGCGCAGCGGCTGCTCGGAGGCCTGGTCGAGATCTGAAATCGCGATCGGTTCGCCGCTGCCGGCCGCATCGCTCAGGATATCCTGGCTCTCATCAATCGTGACATGGGCGCCGTCGGCGGATTTGTCGATGCCGTTGGCCTCGACCAGATTGAAGCGGCGCGCCTGCGCGTCATAGCCGTAGATCAGCACTGCGTCGGCATGGGTGATCTCGATCGCGCGCGCGGCGATCGTCGGCAGCACGGCGTTGAGATCGAGCGAGGCGGCGACCGCGCGGCCGACCTCTTCCAGCACCTTGAGCTCGTTGATCGACTGCGCGAGATCGCGGGTGCGCTCCTCGACCTTGGTCTCCAGATCCGAATAGGTTTCCTGGATCTGGCTGGCCATGCGGTTGAACTGGCCGGCGAGATCTTCCAGCTCGTCCGCGGTGTGCACCTCGATGCGATGGCTGAAATCGCCCTCACCGAGCTTATGCGCGCCGTCGCGCAGCGCCGTGATCGGAATGATCATGCGGCGCGCCAGAAGCGTGCCGGCAAGGATTGCGACCAGCAGGCCCATGCCGATCAGCAGCGCAATGCGCACCAGCTGGTCGCGGATCGGCATCAAGGCTTGCGTAGTCGGCTGCTCGAACATCACGCTCCAGCCGAGCTTCGGCACGGTGCTCGCGGCGCTCATCACCGCATGGCCGTTGAAGTCGGTGCCCGAATTGTCGGGCGCGTGGCCGGGCGCAACCGCAGCCGCAACCTGCGGCAGCTTCGACAGGTCCTTGCCGACTTCGGGCCCTTTCGAGGACGTCGCCAGCACGCGGCCGCGCGGATCGACCACATAGGCGAAGGCGGCCTTGCCGACCTGGGCGTCGGAGAGGTACTCGGAGAGAAAGCTGAGATCGAGCTCGGCCACGGTGACGCCGGCGTTGAAACCGGAATGCGCCACCGAGATCGACATGAACGGTGTCCGGTCGGAGAACCAGGCCGGTGCGTAGCTGACGCCGCGGGCGACGGTGTCGGTGAAGCGCATGTCGCGGGAGAGGTCGGCATTGCTGCCGGTCGTGGTCGACTGGCGCGAGACGCGGAGCACCTCGCGGCCGTCGCCGTTGAGCTGGAACAGCTGAGTGACGACCGAGACCTGGTGCAGCAGCTGGGCATAGTCGGCGCGGCGCTTCTCGAGCGTGTCCTGGCTCGCCCGGGTCACCCAGCTGATCTGGCGCTCGAGCTCGGAGATCGACTGCTCGATCCGCCGGGCGGCTGCCTGCGCCTTGTCCTCGAGACCGTCGGTCAGCTGTGTCTTGGTGGCGCGGTAGGAGATCCAGCTCTCCATCGCGCCGTTGACGGCGAGCACGAACACGACGAGGCCGACAAGAGAGACGACGTATTTGGCGAACAGACCCTCGCGCAGAAACCGTGTCTTGTCGTTCGCTCCTGCCATCCCGATCCTCTCGCGCCGCCATCGGCGCCGGCGCTACGGGCCGCACGGACCCTGCGAGTCTTCTAGCACAATTTGGTCCAGGGGACTGTGAAGGGACTGGTCAAGGGCCGGCCGAGCAGCCGGCGTGGTTACCCGTCTTGGTTATCCGCCTTGGACGCTGGGCAGGCGCAAGCATGGTGAATTGTCGCAGTCTCGTCCGTTTGGAGGAAGCCGCTGCCGGGCAAGCCGATGTAAGGGGATGGGCTTGGCAAGGGAGGGCTGGGAGTCCAGCGCTTTGGTCCTGCAATCATCGATTAAAGAGCTGTCGCAGCACGTCGTTCATCGGCTGGCTGTCCTGCTGCGCCGCCGGCGGGTCCTCCAGGGCGGGGGACGCCGGCGAGGCTTGCGGCGTCAATGGGGATGGCGCCGCAGGCAGGCTGCGGCTGCGGCCGGTGCCAGTGCCGGTGCCAGTCCCAGGCGCCGTGCCGTTTCCCGCGCCACCGGAAAGCCCCTGCTGGATCAGATTGCCGATCGCCTCGCCCAAGGGGCCGCCGAGCGGGTTGTTCTGTCCGGGCTGCTGGGTTTGCGGATTGGCATTGCCGGTCAAATTGCCGCCACCCGGCGCGGTGGCTCCCCCGAGGCCAAGGCTGCCCAAAATATTGCCGAGTCCGGCCCCATCAGCGCCGAACAGCCCCTTGCCCATCTCGCGCAGCTTGGCATAGGCGGCATCCGGATTGTCCAGCATGCCGGCCATGTCAGGATAGATCCGTGGCTGCGACCAGGTGCCCTGGATCATCACGGGAATGCCGAAGCCGACCGGCTCGGCGGCGCGACCCTGGCCTTCGGTCGTCATCACCAGCTTCGGCTCGACGCGGAAGCCCATCATCTTGGTGTCGAGTGCGATCGTGCCGGCGCCGGTCACGCGGACCAGCGGTCCGGTCAGGTTGAGATCGGTGGTCACCGCCTGGCCCTTGTCGATCCGGAACGACGCCGAGAGCTGCGACAAATCCGTGCTCTGCTCCCGACTGCTGTCTCCGTTTTCCTGCCAGCCGGACAGCGTGCCCGATGTCAGCGAGCGGATCATCTGTGCGACGTTGATGCCGCGAATGGCGCCGTCCTGGAAATTGACGAAGGCCGTGCCTTGCATGTTCGCCATCAGCGCGCGCTGGCTGGTGCCGGCGCTGCGCAGCGCGAGCTTGGCCTGCAGCTTGCCGTCGATCCGGTCGAATTCGGCGAGGCCCTGCAGCAGCGGCAGCGCGCGCACGCCGGCGAGGTCGGAATGCATGGCAAAGCTCGGCGCGCCGCTGGTGGCATCCAGGATCAATTCGCCCGTGACCTGGCCGCCATAGGCGCCGAGATTGGCGGTGCCGGCCTTCAGCACGCCGCCGGCGAGTTTTGCATCGACCGCCAGCGGCGCGAGGCGTGCCTCGCCGATCACCGCCTCATGCGCGGAGATCCTGATTTGCGCATCGACATAGTTGAGCGCGGACACATCGATCGGCGCATCGCTCCAGGGCTGGCCGGACGCGCCTTCCGGCGATTTCGCCAGCGGGATCGCGAGCCGCTGGAAGTCGAGATCGAGCTTGACCAGAGGCTTGCTCGCGATATCGACCGAGGCCCAGCCGTTGAACGCGCCGTCGCCGAGCGTGCCGCTCACGCCGTTGATCATCACGACGTCGCCGCTCAGCCGCATCTCGGCATGACCTGCGAGCCGGGACTTCAGCACGTCCGGCATGTCGATGGCGAAATCCACCGGAATGGTCGGCCGGTCGGCCGGCGGCGCCGGCGTGGTTGCCTTGATGTCGAACTTGGTCGGATGCTCGCCGACCCGTGCGGTGCCGGTGATGTTGACCTTGCGGTCGCGACCGACGATGGCATCGGCATTGACGGCGCTGATGCGGCTCTCGACACGATCGCGCATGCGCGCGAATGCGATCTCGCCATCGGTGACCTTGACGCGGTCGATGGCGGCGCCGTCGGTATCGAGCGCGACCGGCTTCGACGTGCCGCCGGCATTCGGCAGGCGTTCACGCAGCAGCGGCTGGTAGAGCACGGGATGGGTGACGACGAGTTCGCTGATCTTCGGGCGGCCCGACCAGACGCTCGAGAGCGACATGTCGGCCTGCACGCTGTCGATGGTCAGGCGCGTGATGCCGCTGCGGTCCTTGGGGTCGGCAAGCGTGAGGTCGTTCAGCGTTACGTTCAGCGTCGGCCACAGGCTGATTCTGGTCGTGCCGTCGATCGACAGGCGATAGCCGGTCGCGCTCTCAACACGCGAGGCAATCGTCGACGTCAGGAAGCCCGAGGGGATCCCGACCACCAGCAGGAGTGCGATCACGATGACGACGGCGGCCACCGCCGCGCCGGCGAATTTCACTGCTCTCATGTCGACTTTCCAGCGGCGGACGATCGGCGTCGAATCCGGCAGATGACCGTCATTTGCGCGCGTCCTTTGCGCCTGAGTTTATCCCGGGACGGGAAGCGGCTCCAAGCACGGAAAAATAGTCTGGGGGTGCTGCAAAGTTATGTGACTTATGGCACACTTCCCCGGCGCGGTTTTACGCGATCCTGATGTTGATGGTTCCAAGCGATTTGCCAACGAAATTCACAAGGACATTGAAATGAGCAAGCAGGCCGAATTTGCGGTCATCCTCAAGATGAATGCGATGTTCGCCGATCTCGGCGCAGACGAGCTCCAGCGGCTGGCGAATCTCTGCCACACCCAGCATCTGGGGAACGGCGAGGTGCTGTTCCAGAAGGGCGACGCGGGCGATGCGCTGTTCGGCGTGCGCCGAGGCCAGGTCCGTATCGAGACCGGCGCCTCCGACGGCAGCCGCCTGACGCTGAACTTCATGGGGCCGGGCGACCTGTTCGGAGAGGTTGCGGTGCTGGACGGCCAGAGCCGCACTGCGGACGCCACCGCGGGCGAAGCCAGCGAGTTGTTCGTGCTGCGGCGCGAAGACTTTCTGGCTTTCCTCGAACGCGAGCCGAAAGTCGGGATCAAGATCATCGCGCTGCTGTGCCAGCGCATCCGCTGGCAGAGCGAGCGCATGGAAGAGTCCATGCTCCAGCCGCTGCCGGTTCGCCTCGCGCGGCGCCTCTGCGCGCTCGCCGCCGATTTCGGCTCGGAGGTGCACATCTCGCAGGAGCAACTCGGCGTCTTCGTCGGCGCCGCCCGCGAGAGCGTCAACCGCCAGCTTCAGGCATGGCGCAAGGAAGCGATCCTCGATCTCCAGCGCGGCCGCATCCTGCTGCGGAACATGACCAAGCTGACGGCGATCGCGCGGAACGAGTAGGGGCGTCAGGTCCGTGCCTCACGGCCATGCCAGATTCTCGTAATGAGAATATCGCCTGTCTCGGGAGCGATGACATATCGCACGATGTAAGCTGACGAGCCGAAGCGGACGATGATTTGGCGGATGACGGCATCCTCAGTCGGTTTGCCCAGCGCCGGCAATTCCGGCAGCCGATCGATTGCCTTCCAGATCGAGGCCAAGGCGCGTTTCGCGGCGCCAGGATTAACAGTATCGAGGAAAGTTCGCAGCCGCTCGATGTCTTCGACCGCGGCTGGCGAAAGGTGGATCATTTCACCTTGCGCGGCTGGGGACTGGGCAGCTCGTCTGCCGAATCCCAGCTTGCCACCCACGCTTTAACGTCGTCGAGTGGGACAGCCAGGCCGGTGCGCTTGAAGTCGTCGTAACGACTGCGGTCCTCTGCGAGATCTGGACTGGAAACGTCGATCACTGAATCGAGCAATGCGACGGCCTCTGCGAGAACCGTTGCGATGTCCTTTCCCCGCTCGGACGCGATCTCCCGGAGACGGGCATCAGTGTCGGCGTCGATCTCAAGCGTTCGGCTTATGAGGTTCATTCCCGAAAGATAGCACTTCACTTACCGATGTCGAGCCCGAGATCTGGGGCCAATAGCTACTCCGCCGCAGGGTGCACGATGTTCTTCGGCCCCGGCATGGCGTCGGCCGGCGCCGCTCCGTGATGACCGGCGCCCTCCGCATCTTCGCTGTGCACGACCAGCCGCTTGGCGAAGCGCCAGATCAGGGCGCCGAGATCGTCCATCACCATGAACATCGCGGGCACGAACACCAGTGACAGGATGGTCGAGAAGATCAGGCCGCCGATCACCGCGAGCGCCATCGGCGAGCGGAATTCGCCGCCCGCGCCGACCGCGAGCGCGCTTGGCATCATGCCCGCGGCCATCGCGATCGTGGTCATCACGATCGGGCGTGCGCGTTTCATGCCTGCGTCGATCATGGCTTCTTCGCGCGGTGTGCCGGCGTGAATGGACTCGATGGCGAATTCCACCAGCATGATCGCATTCTTGGTGACGATGCCCATCAGCATTAGGATGCCGATCCACACCGGTGTCGTGAGCTGCTTGCCGGTGATCAGCAGGGCCGCGATCGCGCCGCCGATCGAGAGCGGCAGCGAGAACAGAATGGTGATCGGCTGCAGGAAGGTGCCGAACAGCAGCACCAGCACGGCGTAGACCATCATCAGGCCCGCCGTGATCGCGGTGGCAAAGCCTTCGGATAGTTCGTTCAGGCTTTCGGCGTCGCCGGAGGGGGAGACCTTCACGCCCTTCGGCCGGCTCTTCATGACCGGCAAGTCGTAGATCTTCTTGGTGGCGTCGCCCAGCGCGGCGGAGCCGACGAGATCGGCCGCGACGGTCGCCTGTCGCTCGCGATCGTAACGGTTGATGCTGGTCGGACCCTGGTCGAGCTTGACGTCGGCGATGACGGAGAGCGGCACGCCGCCCTTCTCGCCGTGCTCGCCGAGCGGGACGCGCAACTGTTCGAGCGTCTTCAGATTGCCGCGCGCGGCATCCTCGAGCTGCACGCGGATCGGTACCAGACGGTCGCCAACGTCGAACTTGGCGAGTGCGGGGCCGACGTCGCCGATGGTGGCGACGCGGATGGTCTGCGACAGGCTTTCGGTCGACACGCCGAGCCTTGCGGCGAGATCGGCGCGCGGTTCGACGCGCAGCTCGGGCCGCTCCAGCGTGGTTTCCGAGATCACGTTGGAGATGGTGGGAATCCGCTTCATCTGCGTCGCGAGTTCGCTGGCGACGTTGTTGACGATGTTGGCGTCTGCGCCGGTCACGACCAGCGAGATGGCGCGCAGGCCGTTCTCGTCGAGGAACCAGAAGCGGATGTCCGGAATGTTCTCCAGTTCCTGGCTGATCGAGAATTCGAGCTCGCGCTGCGTGATATCGCGGCTGTCCTTGGGCGTGTAGTTGATGATCAAGGCGGCGCGCCGGACTTCCTGGGTCCCTGGTGGAACGCGGCCGCCATCGACGAAGATGCTCTTCACCTCAGGGCGCTTGCGCAGGCGCGCCACGATGTCTTCGGTGACTTTTTCGGTGTAAGCGAGCTGCGTGCCCGGCGGCAGCTCGAGGGCAACCAGCGAGCGCGAGCTGTCCTGCGCCGGCAGGAAACCCTGCGGCAGCAGCGTGATGCTCCAGATCGAGGCGGCGAAGACGCCGAAGCCGGCCAGCACCGTGATGAAATAGTGCTTCACCGACCAGCCCACGATCCTGTGATAGGAGCGCAGCACGCGGCCGGGCGGCGGCTCTTCGTGATTGCCATGTTTGAGGAAGTAGGCGGCGAGCACCGGCGTGACGAAGCGCGCCGCGAGCAGCGAGAAAAACACCTGCACCGAGACGGTGATGCCGAACTGCTTGAAGAACTGTCCGGCGATGCCCGACATGAAGCTCGCGGGTGCGAAGATCGCGATGATCGTCAGCGAGATCGCGATCACCGCGAGGCCGATCTCGTCGGCGGCTTCCAGGGCGGCACGATAGGGCGACTTGCCCATGTTCATGTGCCTGACGATGTTCTCGATCTCGACAATGGCGTCGTCGACCAGAATACCCGTCGACAACGTGATGGCGAGGAAGCTGACGAGGTTGAGCGAGAAGCCGAGCAGGTCCATCGCCCAGAATGCCGGGAAGATCGACAACGGCAGCGAGATCGCGGCGATGATGGTAGCGCGCAGGTCGCGCAGGAACAACAGCACGATGACGACGGCGAGGATGGCGCCCTCGAACAGGGTCGAGATCGCCGCGTGGTAATTGCCGTTGGTATATTCGACCGAGGTGTCGATCACCTTCAGGTCGACGTCGGGATAGGTGGCCTTGAGCGTGTCGATGCGCTTCTGCACGGCCTCGGCGACCTTCACGTCGCTGGCACCCTTGGAGCGTTTGATGCCGAGCGCGACGATGGGCTCGCCGTTGAAGCGGGCGAAGGTACGGCGGTCGGCGATGGTGTCGGTGACGGTGCCGAGATCGTCGAGCCGGACCTCGCCGCCGCCGAACAGCGGAATCATGGTGCCGGCGAGGTCGCTCAGCGTCTTGGCGCCGGCGAGGGTGCGGATCGCCTGGTCGTTCTTGCCGATCTCGGCGCGACCGCCGGCGACGTCGACATTGGTACCGCGCAGGCTCTGGCTGACATTGACGGCCGTCAGCCCCATCGACTGCAGGCGGTCGGGATCGAGCGAGACCAGGATCTCGCGCTCGACACCGCCGATGCGCTCGACCTGGGCGACGCCGCGCACGCCCTGCAGCGCGCGCTTGACCACGTCGTCGACGAAATAGGAGAGCTGCTCCGGCGTCTTGCCGGGCGAGATCGCGGCGTAGGTGACGATCGGCAGGCCGATGACGTCGACGCGCTGGATCAGCGGCTCGGTGACGTTCTGCGGCAGGTTGGAGCGCACGCGCGTCACCGCGTCCTTGACGTCGTTGAGCGCGCGGTCGGTGTTGGTCTCCAGCGCGAACTGGATCGTCGTCACCGACAGGCCGTCGGTGATCTGCGAGGTGATGTGCCTGACGCCTTCGACACCGGAGACGGCGTCTTCAACCGTCTTGGTGACCTGGGATTCGAGCTCGGCGGGTGCCGCGCCGAATTGCGATACCGCGACCGAAATCACGGGAATGTCGGCCGAGGGTAGCCGCGTCACTGCGAGCTTGGTGAAGGACACCCAGCCGAGGATCAGGAGGATGATGGAAAAAACCACCGATGGCAGCGGATTGCGGATCGACCATGCCGAGATATTGAGAGCCATCAGCGTACCCGCGTGCGATCGAGTTCATCGGCGAACATGGTCTTGATCTGGTCGCCGTCATGCAGCGAAGAGCCGGCGTCGGCGACGACGATCTCGCCGACGTTGAGGCCTTCCAGGATTTCCGTCGCGCTGTCCGATGACAGCCCGACCCGTACCTTGCGCGTCTCGACAATGTTGCTCTTGACGACCTGCACGGTGAGATGGTCGATCGCGGTCTTGGGAACCGCGACGCCGCAGCTTCGCTTGGCGTCGATCGAGGCGCGGGCGAACACGCCGACTTTCAGCGAGGGATTGTTGGTGACGCTGATGCGCACGCGGCCGAGCTGGGTGGCGCGATCGATTTCGGGCGCGACCAGCCTGACCCGCCCGATCAGATCGGGCGCGTCGTCGCGGCTGATGCGCACGGTCGCGCCGGAGCTGAGCTTGGCCATGTGCACCGCCGGGACCTGCGCGTCCAGCTCGATCTCGTTGTTGACGGCGATACGGAACATCGGGCCGGCCTGTGGCGAGGCCGGTGCGCCGACGATGGTGCGGACCTCGGTGACGAGGCCCGGCGCAGGGGCTTTCAGCGAGACCGGTCCTTGCGGGCCGGGCCGCTGCGGCTGGCCCGGGATCTGGGGCGGTGCGGTCAGGCGCGCCAGCTCCTGATTGTCGGTGACGAGGGTGCCCTCGGTGACGAAGAGGTCGGTGACCCTGGATCCCTCCTGGTCGGCGACGACCACGGCTTCGCGGCGCGGCACGAAGAAGCCGGTCACCCGGACCAGGTCGGAGAAGCAGGCATTGGTCGACTTGGTCACGATGACCAGCGCCTCGCTCGGCGTTTCCTTGGGCTCGGCGCGGTGCCGATGCTCGAACAGATAATAGCCGACGCCGAGCACGACGACGAAGACCACCGTTCCGGCCGGCTTGAGATATTCGGAGAGGTTCATTGCCGGATCGTCCTGGCCTGGCTCGCGGCCGTCCGCGCGCGGCCCATGGTGAGCGTTTCCCTGAAATAAAGCAGCGTCCCGCAAGCCTGCGGGACGCGTGCTGGAAGCGAGACTTTACACCACATCACGACTTGTCACTTCAAAGGATTACGTCGTGCTCACTTCGATGCGGTGGTCTTGTTTTCCATGTTGACGACCTGCACGCGACGGTTGACCTCCGCCATCGGCTGGGCCGGGTCCTTCAGCTTGCTCTTGCCATAGCCGACCGTGACGAGGTCGGTCGCGGAGATGCTGTATTTGTCGACCAAATAGCGCTTGATCGAATCCGCGCGGCGCTCCGACAGATCCTGATTATAGCTCTCGCCGCCGGCGGCGTCAGTATGTCCGGCGACCACGAAGGTCGAGCCCTTCAGGTCGGGGCTGGTCAGCGCGCGGCCGAGCGCCTGGACCGAGGCAAGCGATTTGGCGCTGATATTGGCCGAGTTGTAGTCGAACGTGATTTCGAGATCGATGTTCGGCTTGTCCTTGGCCGCCGACGCGATTTCTTCACGCTCGGTCGATGAAAGCGACCTTGTCGAGCGGCCGCGCACGGACTGGATCAGCTTGGTCTCCGTCGCACTCGGTGCGGGATCGGCCTGCGGAGCGATCGAGAGGCCGCGGGTCAGCGGCTTCTTCGGCGGCGGCGCCAGCGCGCGGACGATCTCGTCCTCGGTGACGTTCTTGCTGTTGCCGTCGTCGCCCGCGAATGCCGGCGGGATCGTCAGCGACAGCGCGGCGCCAACGGTGATGATGGACAGGATTGCGGTAAGTCCCTTTGCAGCCAATCTCATAGCCAGTCCCTCCTGCGCAGCCAGCTCGCGTCGTTCCAAAATCCCTGCAATAAGCCCCCGAAGGGACGGCCTGCGGCATCCGTTCGATTAGTCTTCGCGGGGCCGCCGCGGGTTCGAGGCACACCGGCCTCGATTCAAAAAAATATCAACGCACTCCGTAGCTTGCGAATTCCTGAACAATGTTCGGGTCCATCGCCTTGGCATTGGCGATGTCGAGTGCACCTTCCTGGGCCGAGCCGTTGCGCTGCTTGGCGATCCCGCGTCCGAACAGCGAGGAGGTCAGGCGCGGATTGATCCTCAGGGCTGCCTCGAAATCGGCGATGGCGTTCTTGACCGCCCCCGATTTCAGATTGACGAGCCCCCGGCTGTCCAGCGCGTCGACGAAGTTCGGCCGCAGCCGCAGGGCCTCGTTGCAATCCTTCAGCGCGCCCTGGAGGTCGCCGACCACGGTGCGGGTCCAGCAGCGATTGTTCAGCGCCTCGACGTCCTTCGGGTTGATCCGGAGCGTCTCGTCAAAATCCTTGATGGCCAAGCTGTAGGCGCCCTTGCTGGCATAGACCTGGCCGCGCCGGTAAAGCGCGTTCACGTCGTCCGGATTGGCCGCGATCTTGGCGGTCAGCCCCTTGATGGTGGGGTCCTCGGCCAGGACGGCCGCACTCGGCCCGCTCTCCATGCTCGGAGCGGTGACGGGGTCGGCCGGAATCACGGGCGGAGGCGGCGGCGGTGCAGGAGGCAA
The DNA here is from genome assembly GCF_055811255.1 of Bradyrhizobium sp. MI1.11. NCBI lineage: Bacteria > Pseudomonadati > Pseudomonadota > Alphaproteobacteria > Hyphomicrobiales > Nitrobacteraceae > Bradyrhizobium > Bradyrhizobium sp. MI1.11. The sequence continues at coordinate 64,340 of NZ_JBVVPM010000028.1, read as the reverse complement.
GGCAGCCTCGACCTGCGGCTTCGGTGACGGAGCCGGTGCTGCGACTGTGTCGGCCGGTTTCGGCGGCACAGGCGATGGTGCGGGCGGAGCCGGCGGCGGGTTATTGGCGACGACCGGCGGCGCGGGAGGCGGGGGTGGCGGGGTCATTGTCGGGCGCGACCCGCCAGCCCCTGGAATGAACGAGAAATCCTCGGCCAATGAAGAGGATATCCACGGCACCTGCTCGCCGCGGGAGGCGCGGGTGACGCCCATCTTGGTGCGGTTCAGCGTCTCCTCGGCCATCAGGTCGGGGACGCGGATTTCCTTGAGGAGTTCCTGGACGAACAGGCTGTGCTCGCCGCCGGCGTCCGAGACTACTGACGCCAGCGCCGCCGAATACATCACCAGCGTGCCGTTCGGCGCGATGACGGGGGTGAGGCCGGCCGAGAAGCTGCGGAACCGGCGCTCGAACGGGTTGCGCCTGGAGGCGTCGACCAGCGCGATCTTGACGCCGGCGCCGCGGGTGTTGAGCTCGCCGAGCACGGTTTCGAGGCTGATGCCGTCGCGGCGCACATCGGATTCGGTCCAGATCTGCGCATCGATCGGCAGCAAATAGCTCTGCCGCGCGGACTGGATGCCGAAGCCGCTGAAGAACACCAGTGCCACAGACCCCGGCTTGATCTTGCCGTAGAGCTTGTCGAAGGCGCGGCGCATGCCGTCGCCGGTCAGGTTCTCACCGATCTCGACGGAAAAGCCGTCGCGCTTGAGCTCGTCTGCGACGTCGCGCGCGTCGTTGAGCGGTTCCTTCAGGGGAGCGTCCGCGTCCGGATATTTGGCATTGCCGATGACCAGCGCAAATCGATCGCCGGCCGCAAGTGACGGAGCGGTCGGGACGAGCGACACGAGCAAGGACAGAACGAAAAGCAGGCGAATTTTCATAATTAGCGCGATCCAGCCAAAAAGGCGCCGTTTCCAGCTTGCGCCGCGGCGACCTTAACTTACGCAATGTGCATTATCAAACCGGGGAAGGGGGGGCGTCAACCGCTTGCGGATTCGGCGCTATCGCGACAATTGACCGCGACGCATGGGCATGTTGCGGGGGGAATAAACGGGCGGTCACGATTGCACGCGATGCATTCTGGTTGTCATTGCGGCTGCACGTTAGGGCAGCCGTGGCTACAACAATGTGATTGGTCTCACATTGCGGACGGGCCTGCTTCGCAACCTCCGGTGTTTGACCTTTGCGGTGGACGATGGCTTGGTGCGGTCGATCGCCCCTGAAGGTGCATCCACAAAAGAGCAAGATCAAAATCATGGGAAACGCCTACGAAATCTACGCACTGCGCTATGCGACGATGTCGCCGCGCACGCCCAATATGAACTTCCTCGCGCCCGACCCGCACGACAGCGCGGCGCAGGACCTCGACTATTTCGTCTGGCTGATCCGCGGCAACGGCCGCGACATTCTGGTCGATACCGGCTTCAATGCCGAGGAAGCGTCCGCGCGGGCGCGCAAGCTGACGCTCAATCCGGTCGACGCGCTGGAGCGCTTTGGTGTCGCGGCGTCGAGCATTCGCGATATCATCGTGACGCATCTGCATTACGACCACGCCGGCAATCTGGACCGTTTCCCGCACGCGCGCTTCCATATCCAGGAGCGCGAGATGGCCTACGCGACGGGGCGCTGCATGTGCAACGGACTGCTGCGACATCCGTTCTCGGTCGAGCACGTCACCCAGATGGTCCGCCATGTCTATGGCGAGCGCGTCAATTTCTATTCCGGCGACGGCGAGGTCGCGCCCGGCGTCACCGTGCACCGCGTCGGCGGCCATTCGGACGGCCTGCAGGTGGTGAAGGTCGAGACCGCCCGCGGACCGGTGGTGCTGGCGTCGGATGCCGCGCATTATTACGCCAATCTCCAGCGCCGAAGCCCATTCCCGATCGTCTACAATGTCGGCGACATGGCGGTTGGCTGGGAGACGATCGAGCGTCTCGCCGGCCATCCTGACCGGTTCATTCCCGGGCATGATCCGATCGTGACGGAGATCTATCCGCGCGCCAGCGACAAGGTCGATGTTTGGGCGCTGCATTTGCCGCCGTCGCGATCGCTTGCGAAGTGATCAATACGCCTGCTTGGCGTCGGCCTCTTCGCTGGTCTGGATCAAATCGAGGCTCTGTTCGATCTTGCCGAGCAGCGTCGATAGCTGTTTGCGCTCCTGCGCCGAGAGGCAGGCGAGGATCTCGTCTTCCCGCCGCAGCAATTGCGGAAACAGCTCCTCGTAGAGCGTGCGGCCTTTCCTTGTCAATCGCAGGCGGAATTCGCGGCGATCGGCTTCGTTCTCGACGCGCTCGATCAAACCCTGGTGCAGCAACATGGTCACCGCGCGGCTGATGGTGGATTTGTGCGTGCGGGTGCATTGCGCGACGTACTGCGCGCTGCAGGCATCGTTGCGGAAGCCGAGCGTCGCGATCACGCGCCAGGCCGGGATGTCGAGGCCGTGACGTTCCTGATATTCGACCGCGAGCGCGGAACTCACCTCCGCGGCGAGCCGGTTGAGGCGGAACGGCACGAACCTGAATAGGTCGAGCCGTGTTTTTGGCCGCGCTGAGGCCTCATCGGCCTCGCGTGTCTTCAGCGCGATGTCGCTGGATGTCCTCGCCAAGGGAGAGCGCTCCGAATTCCAGTTGACGGCCGGCCGGCTCCGGTCCAAAATAGTTGCACGTGAGACTATTAGCAGATCAGGCCTCTCCTGACCAGAGCCGAGGTTAGCGCATGGCGAAGGCCAATACGCATCAGGCCAAAACCCAGTTCGGCTATCGCCGCCACCCCGATCAGGATCGTCCCGGCCAGAGCGCGGCCGAGCATCCCGTGGTGGTCGTCGGCGCGGGCCCGGTCGGGCTGTCGCTTGCGATCGACCTTGCCCAGCGCGGCCAGCACGTCGTCCTTCTGGATGATGCCGACCGTATCGGAGAGGGCTCCCGTGCGATCTGCTTCTCGAAACGGTCGCTGGAATATTGGGACCGGCTCGGCGTCGGCGACCGCATGGTCGATAAGGGCGTGGTCTGGAGCGTCGGCCGCATCTTCCACGGCGAGCAGCAGCTCTACCAGTTCAATCTGCTGCCGGAGGACGGTCACAAGCGGCCGGCCTTCATCAATCTCCAGCAGTACTACGCCGAAGCCTATCTGGTCGACCGCATCGGCGATCTGCCCGAGATCAACCTGCGCTGGCGCAACAAGGTGACGGCGCTGGAGCGCCGCAACGATTCCGTTGCGCTGACAATCGAGACGCCGGAGGGCGCCTATCGCCTGCACGCGCAATATGTCGTCGCCTGCGACGGCGCGCGCTCTTCGCTGCGGCAGATGGTCGGCGCCGACTTCGCGGGACAGGTGTTCGAGGACCAGTTCCTGATCGCCGACGTCAAGATGACCGCGGAATTCCCGACGGAGCGCTGGTTCTGGTTCGATCCGCCGTTTCATGCGGGACGTTCGGCGCTGTTGCACCGACAGCCTGATGATGTCTGGCGCATCGACCTTCAGCTCAATCGCTATGCCGACCCCATCGTCGAGAAGAAGCCCGAGAACGTGCGGCCGCGGATTGAGCGCATGCTCGGCCACGACAAGTTCGAGTTCGAGTGGATATCGCTCTACAAATTCCAGTGCCGACGGATGGACCGCTTCGTCCATGGCCGCGTGATCTTTGCAGGCGATTCCGCGCATCAGGTGTCGCCTTTCGGCGCGCGCGGCGCCAACTCGGGACTTGAGGACGCCGAGAATCTCTCCTGGAAGCTCGACCGCGTGCTGCGCGGCGCTTCACCCGCGAGCCTGCTCGAGAGCTATCATGTCGAGCGCAGCCTGGCTGCCGACGAGAACATTCGCGAATCCACCCGCTCGACCGACTTCATGGCACCGAACTCGCATCAGGAAGCGCGGCTGCGTAAGGCGGTGCTGTCGCTGGCCAAGGAAACGGAGTTCGGCCAGCGCATGGTCAATGGCGGGCGGCTCTCGGTGCCGTGCAGCTATGACTCGCCGCTGTCATCGCCGGATGCGGATGCGTGGCGCGGTGGTCCGCTCCCGGGTTGTTCGATGCTCGATGCTCCCGTTGCGACGCCCACGGGCGAGCAAGCCTATTTGACGGACGCGTTCCGCAAGGGTGGAACGGACTTCACCTTGCTGTCATTCAGCAATGGCGCGCCGATTGAGGCGCCGGTTGGTGTGAAGGATATCCGCATCGGCGGGAAGGACGGGCTCGCAGATCCGGCAGCGCTCACCGCAAAGCGCTATGATGCGGAACCAGGCTCAGCCTACTTACTCAGGCCGGACGGCTACGTTGCGGCGCGCTTCCGGCGTCCAACGCGCGAAGCGATTGCGACCGCGCTGTCGCGGTCTCAAGGCTTGAATTGAGGATTCGCATGCCGCTCTCCACCAGCTCCAACTTCGCGCGACCCGACGACGCCTTTCGTGCCATCGTGGAGGCGCATCGTGGCTTCACCGACGAGCAAAGCGCCGACTTCGACGCGGCGCTGGTGCTGATCCTCGCCAATCACATCGGCGATATCGACGTGCTGCGGGAGGCGATCCTCCTCGCCAGGCGGCGCATGATCGACGGCCAGCAGCAGCAACAGCAGCAACAACAACAGCAACAACAATAACCCCAAAGACTTGAAGGATGAATTGATGGCGAAGAACTTCGCATCCACCGGCGACCTCTCCGAGAAGAAGATCACTTTCTCCGAGATCGGCACCGATCTCTACGCCTTCACCGCCGAGGGCGATCCGAACACCGCGATCATCGTCGGCGACGACGGCTGCCTGGTGTTCGACGCGCAATCGACGCCGGCGATGGCCAACAAGGTGATCGAGCGCGTCCGTACCGTCACCGACAAGCCGATCAAATATGTCGTGCTGTCGCATTATCACGCCGTGCGCGTGCTCGGTGCCTCCGCCTACAAGGCGCAGGGCATCGTCGCCTCGCAGGAGACCTATCGTCTGATCGAGGAGCGTGGCCAGCAGGATTGGGATTCCGAGTATGGCCGCTTCCCGCGGCTGTTTCAGGACGCATCGAGCATTCCCGGCCTGACCTGGCCGACGCTGACCTTCGAAGGCGAGATGTCGATCTATCTCGGCAAGCGCGAGGTGCGCCTGATGCAGCTCGGCGCCGGCCACACCTCCGGCGACATCGTCGCCTGGGTGCCCGATGCCGAGGTGATGTTCTCCGGCGACCTGATCGAATACCACTCGGCCTGCTATTGCGGCGACGCGCATTTGCGCGAATGGCCGCTGACGCTGAACGAAATCCGCAACTTCAATCCCAAGGCGATCGCGCCGGGCCGCGGCGATGCGCTCAAGGGTGTCGCCACGGTGCGCGAAGCCATCGCGATGACGCGCGACTTCGTCACCTCGCTCTACGGCGCCGCTGAAATCTCGGTCGCCAAGGGCCGCACGCTGAAGCAATCGATGGCCGCGACGCGCGAGGTGATGGATCCGAAATTTTCGAGCTTCGCCATCTACGAGCACTGTCTGCCGTTCAACGTGTCGCGCGCCTTCGACGAGGCGTCGGGAATCGACGACCCCGTGATCTGGACCGACAAGCGCGACCAGGAGATGTGGGCCGCCCTGCAAGGAGGAGGATCATCATGAACATCAATACCTCGCCCGATCAGATCATTCGCAGCACGGCCCAGGTCACGCCGGGCTACATGTCCGGCTTTGGCAACAGTTTTGAGACCGAGGCGCTGCCGGGCGCGCTGCCGATCGGGCGCAACTCGCCGCAGCGCTGTGCCTACGGCCTCTATGCCGAGCAGCTTTCCGGTTCTCCCTTCACGGCGCCGCGCGGCTCCAATGAGCGCTCATGGCTCTATCGCATTCGCCCGTCGGTGAAACATTCGGGCCGTTTCGAGAAGGCCGACGGCGGCCTGTGGCGTTCGGCACCGTGCCATGAAAACGATCTGCCGATCGCGCAATTGCGCTGGGATCCGGCGCCGATCCCGAAGGAGGACATGACTTTCCTTCAGGGCGTGCAGACCATGACCACCGCCGGCGACGTCAACGCGCAGGCCGGCATGGCCGCTCATGTCTATCTCATCACCAAGTCGATGGTGGACCAGCACTTCTACAATGCGGACGGCGAGCTGATGTTCGTGCTGCAGCAGGGCAATCTTCGCATCGTCACCGAGTTCGGTCAGATCGATGCCGAGCCCGGCGAGATCGTGGTGATCCCGCGCGGCGTCAAGTTCCGGGTGGAGATTCCGAGCGGACCGGCGCGGGGCTATCTCTGCGAAAACTACGGCGGCGCCTTCACGCTGCCGGAGCGCGGGCCGATCGGCGCCAACTGCCTCGCCAATGCCCGCGACTTCCTGACGCCGGTCGCGCACTACGAGGACAAGGACACACCGACCGAGCTATTCGTGAAATGGGGCGGCGCACTGTTCAAGACGACGTTGCCGCACTCGCCGATCGACGTCGTCGCCTGGCACGGCAATTATGCGCCGTATAAATATGATCTGCGCAGCTTCTCGCCGGTCGGCGCGATCGGCTTCGATCATCCCGATCCCTCGATCTTCACCGTGCTGACCTCGCCGTCGGAGACCCCAGGCACGGCGAATATCGACTTCGTGATCTTCCCCGAGCGCTGGATGGTCGCCGACAACACCTTCCGCCCGCCGTGGTATCACATGAACATCATGAGCGAGTTCATGGGCCTGATCTACGGCGTCTACGACGCCAAGCCGCAAGGTTTCGTGCCGGGCGGAATGAGCCTGCACAATTGCATGCTGCCGCACGGCCCCGATCGCGACGCTTTCGAGCACGCCAGTAATGGCGAGCTGAAGCCGGTCAAGCTAACTGGCACCATGGCCTTCATGTTCGAGACCCGCTACGCGCAGCGCGTCACCGCGCACGCCGCGAATTCCGCGACGTTGCAGGACGACTACGCGGATTGCTGGAAGGGCCTGGAAAAGCGGTTCGATCCGAGCAAGCCGTAGCGATCTTCCCCTCTCCCCTTGTGGGAGAGGGTGGCTCGCCGCGTAGCGGCGAGACGGGTGAGGGGTCTGTCTCCGCGAACAAGCCTCTCTCATTCGGACACGCAGATACAACCCCTCATCCGGCGCCAAAGCCGAAGCTTGGCTTCGGCGTTCTCTTAAGTAACGGCGGCCAAAGGCCGCCTATGCCACCTTCTCCTGCAAGGGGAGAAGGAAAAAGGACCGAGTGAAAAAGTGACAACCCACCCCAACGATCCCAGCCTCCGCTCTTTCATCGACGTCGATCCCGCCTCCGACTTCCCGATCCAGAACCTGCCTTACGGCGTGTTCTCGACCGCGGCCAATCCGACTCAGCGCGTCGGCGTGGCGATCGGCGACTATGTGCTCGATCTCTGGGAACTCGAGCAGGATTCGCGGCTCGACGTCGGGCCGCTCGGCGTGTTCTCGACGCCGTCGCTCAATGCTTTCATGACGCTGGGACCAAAGGTCTGGGCGAAGACGCGGGCGCGGATCAGCGAGCTGTTGCGCCACGATCATCCCGAGCTGCGCGACAACGAGGAGCTGCGCAAGCAGGCTCTGGTGCCGATGCGCGATGCGAAACTGCATCTGCCATTCGCAGTCTCCGGCTACACCGATTTCTATTCGTCCAAGGAGCACGCCACCAACGTCGGCGTGATGTTCCGTGGCAAGGACAATGCGCTGCAGCCGAACTGGCTGCATATGCCGATCGCTTACAACGGCCGTGCCTCGACCGTCGTGGTCTCGGGCACCAAGGTGAAGCGTCCGCGCGGGCAGCTGAAGCCGCCCAATGTCGAGGTGCCGAGCTTCGGACCGTGCAAGCGGCTCGATTTCGAGCTGGAGATGGGTGTCGTGATCGGGCAGCCCTCGCCGATGGGGGGCATGCTCACTGAGCAGCAGGCCGAGGAGATGATCTTCGGCTTCGTGCTACTCAACGACTGGAGCGCGCGCGATATCCAGCAATGGGAATATGTGCCGCTTGGCCCGTTCCTCGCCAAGGCGTTCGCGACCTCGATCAGCCCGTGGGTGGTGACGCGCGAGGCGCTGGAGCCGTTTCGTCTGAGCGGGCCGGAGCAGGAGCCGGTGCCGCTCGACTACCTCAAGCAGGGCAAGCCGCAGAACTACGATCTCGAACTCGACGTCTCCTTGCGTGCCGCCGGAGCCAATGCACCGGCCGGCATCAGCCGAACCAATTTCAAATACATGTACTGGTCGTCGGTGCAGCAGTTGATGCACCACGCCTCCTCCGGCTGCGCCATGAATGTCGGAGACCTCCTGGGCAGCGGCACCATTTCCGGCCCGGAGAAGAACCAGCGCGGCAGCCTGTTGGAGATCAGCTGGAACGGCACCGAGCCGGTCGAATTGCCCGGCGGCATCAAACGGACGTTCCTGGAAGACGGCGACAGCCTCGTCATGCGCGGCTGGTGCCAGGGCAAGGGCTATCGCGTCGGTTTTGGTGATGTCGAAGGGACGATTTTGCCGGCGGAGTAGGGCCGAGCTCTCCCCATATTCTCCGTGATTGCGAGGAGCCCTTGCGACGAAGCAATCCGGACTGCTTCCTCGGAGACAGTCTGGATTGCTTCGCTTCGCTCGCAATGACGGCGGGGAGGCAGCTCACCGCCTCTCCGGCGCCACGTCCTTGACCCGCGCGCAATGCGCCGCGACGTCCTCCAGGCTGTACTTCAGATGCACTCGCTTATCCGACGGCGCCCGCTTCGTCGTGCACACGCCTGACCGCCATTCCTGCGCGGGCCTGATCGGGCGCGGCGCAAAACCGCCGCCGCAGTTCGGGCAGACGTTGGAGAGTTTCGTCTCCACACAGTCCGCGCAGAACGTGCATTCATAGGAGCAGATCCGCGCATCGGTTGCGTTCGGGGGCAGGTCGCGGTCGCAATACTCGCAGTTCGGTCGAAGCTGGAGGGCCATAGTCGAATCTCCGCAGATTGACTGCGATCATCGCAGACGGCGCGTGGCGCGCGAATGCCGTAGTTCCCTCGATTTCAGCCAGCCTTCAATTCCTTCAGCGGCAGCCGCGTGCTCTCCTTCAGCCGGTCGAGCACGATCGAGGAGCGCACATGCGCCACGCTCTGGTGCGGCATCAGCACGTCGTTGACGAGATTGGAGAGACCCTTCAGATCGCGCAGCACGGCCTTGAGCACGTAGTCGGCGTCGCCGGTGAGCGAATACGCCTCCTGGATCTCGTCGATGCGGTTGACCAGAGCCCGAAACCGCTTGGAATTGTCCGGCGAGTGGGTCGCCAGCGTGACCTGGATGAAGGCGATCACGCCGAAGCCGAGCGCCTCGCTGGAGAGATCGGCATGATAGCCCGCGATCACCTTCTCCTCCTCCAGCCGCATCCGCCGCCGCGAGCATTGCGAGGCGGAGAGCCCGGCGAGGTCGGCGAGCTCCTGGTTGGTGAGGCGGCCGTCGTCCTGGAGCGCGGCAAGGATCTTGAGATCGAAGGCGTCCACCGGAATCATGCGTGTTTCATCCACTTCATGCACAGACTGTGCATATGTTAGTCAAAAGCCGTCTCATTTGCACGCCCCTTGCGCGTCCCATGAAGGATAGTTCCTTCCAGCAGCCATTTGGGAGAGCAGCATGGGTCCGTTTCCGCACGATGCACCGCCGGCCACGATCAGCGTCGACAATCCGATGGGCACCGACGGGTTCGAGTTCGTCGAATATGCGCATCCCGATCCGAAAGAGTTGCACGCGCTGTTCAAGCTGATGGGCTATGCGCCCGTCGCGCGTCACAGGACCAAGTCCATCACGGTCTATCGCCAGGGCGACATCAACTATCTCGTCAACGAGGAGCCCGGCACCCACGGCTTCGACTTCGTCGCCGCGCACGGCCCGTGCGCGCCGTCGATGGCGTTCCGCGTCGTCGATGCGAAGGTGGCCTATGGCCGCGCGATTTCGCTCGGCGCCGAACCTGCCGATGTGTCCTCCGCGCAGAAGACGCTCGATGTCCCCGCGATCAAGGGCATCGGCGGCAGCCTGCTCTACTTCGTCGATCGCTATGGCGCCAAGGGATCGGCCTATGACAGCGAGTTCGAATGGCTCGGCGTGCGCGATCCGCGTCCCGCCGGCGCCGGCCTGTTCTATCTCGATCACCTCACCCACAACGTCCATCGCGGCCGTATGGATGTCTGGACCGGCTTCTACGAGAAGCTCTTCAACTTCCGCCAGATCCGCTTCTTCGACATCGAGGGTCGCGCCTCGGGCCTGTTCTCGCGGGCGCTGACGAGCCCCGACGGCAAGATCCGGATTCCGATCAACGAGGACGCCGGCGATTCCGGCCAGATCGAGGAATATCTGAATATCTATCGCGGCGAAGGCATCCAGCACATCGCCTGCGGCTGCCGCGACATCCACCGCACCATCGAGGACTTGCGCGAAGCGGGCCTGCCCTTCATGCCGGCGCCGCCCGCGACCTATTTCGAGCGGATCGACGCGCGGCTGCCGAAGCATGGCGAGGACGTCGCGCGGCTTCAGAAAAACGGCATCCTGATCGACGGGGAGGGCGTGGTCGACGGCGGCCAGACCAAGGTGCTGCTGCAGATCTTCTCGGCCAATGCGATCGGCCCCATCTTCTTCGAGTTCATCCAGCGCAAGGGCGACGACGGTTTTGGCGAGGGTAATTTCAAGGCGCTGTTCGAGTCGATCGAGGAGGATCAGATCCGGCGTGGGGTGTTGAAGGTGGATGCGGCGTAGGCGCGCTACCTATAGGCACGCCGCAGCGTCAAACACAGCCGTCGTCCTGGCGAAAGCCAGGACCCATTACCCCATGGAGCGCTCGGTGGGCGGACTGGTAACTCCGAGTCTTCGTCAAACCACGTTTGGTGGCTATGGGTCCTGGCTTTCGCCAGGACGACCCGGAGTGTGATGCGACAGCGGAGGCCTTAACGCTCCGCCCACGCCCTCGTCACCGCGCCGATCTCGGCCACTTCCGGCTCTCGCACCGCCGATGGGGTCCGCGAAAAGCGTGGCGCCGGCGCCGGCTGCTTCACGCCGTGGCGCTCGACGAAGACGTTGCGGGCGACCATGTGCGGATGCTCGGTCGCTTCCGACATGGTCAGCACCGGCGCAAAGCAGATGTCGGTGCCTTCCATGGTCTTGCACCAGTCCTCGCGCGTCTTGCTCTTGAATACCGTCTTCAATTTTTCCTTCAGCGCGGGCCAGGCCTTGCGGTCCATCTGCGCGTCGAAGTCGGCGTCGGTCAGGCCGGCGTGTTCGCGCAGCAACGCGTAGAACTGCGGCTCGATCGAGCCGATCGAGACGAAATGGCCGCAGGCACATTCGTAGACGCCGTAGAAATGCGCGCCGCCGTCGAGGAAGTTCTCGTTGCGGCCTTCGGTCCAGCGGCCGAGCGTGGTCATGTCGAAGAAGAACGACATCAGCGATGCCGCGCCGTCGCACATCGCGGCATCGACGACCTGGCCCTTGCCTGACCGCGAGCCCTCCAGCAGCGCCGCGAGCACGCCGACCACGAGGTAGAGCGCGCCGCCGCCGAAATCGCCGACCAAATTGAGCGGCGGCACCGGCGCTTCCTTCGTGCCGATCGCGGCGAGCGCGCCGGTGATGGAGATGTAGTTGATGTCGTGGCCGGCGGCGTTGGCGAGCGGGCCTTGCTGGCCCCAGCCGGTCATGCGGCCGTAGACCAGCTTTGGATTGCGCGCGAGCACCACGTCAGGCCCGAGGCCGAGCCGCTCCATCACGCCGGGACGAAAACCCTCGACCAGTGCGTCGGCATTCGCAAGCAGATCGAGCACCTCCGCGATCGCCGCCTTGTCCTTGAGGTCGAGCTCGACCACCTTGCGGCCGCGGCCTGCGACCGACTTCATGTTCTTCCTGGCGCCGACCCGATCGAGCGTGACGATTTCGGCGCCCATGTCGGCCAGCATCATGCAGGCGAACGGGCCTGGTCCAATGCCGGCGAATTCAACGATGCGGAAACCTGCGAGCGGGCCGGAGGTGCGGACGGAGGAGTTTTGGGCTGATTGATCGAGCACGTGTTTGTTTCCTCGGATCCAAGGCGCATATTGCCGATGGTCGGCAAGCGCCGAGGCGTTCCTCTGCGGGGCAAGTTAATTGGCCGATTAACTTTTCTCGCCTCCACGCCAGTGAGGCAAGCGCTTTTCACCCGCACGGCCAAATAAAACGGCGCGCACCGAAGTGCGCGCCGCGGAAAGTTTGTGTTGAGGCGCTAAGGCGCGATGATCAGCGAGCGGCAGCCACCGCGCGCTGCGCCATCACCTTGATGAGGTTGGCGCGGTACTCCGCCGTTCCGTGGATGTCGGCCAGCAGATTGCTCGCCGAAATGCTCACGCTGTCGATAGCCGACGGCGACCAATTCGCCTTCAGCGCCGTTTCGATGGCCGGGACCCGCATCACGCCGCTTTGCGAGGCGCCGGTGGCGGCCACCCGAACCTCGCCCGACTTCGTCTGCGCGACGAATACGCCGGTCAGCGCGAAGCGAGACGCCGGGTGGCGCATCTTTTCGTAGCCTGCCTTCGCCGGAACCGGGAACGACACGGCGGTGATGAGCTCGCCGTCTTCCAGCGCCGTCGTGAACAGGCCCTTGAAGAAGTCATCCGCCGTAATCGACCGCTTGTTGGTCTTCACGGTGGCGCCGAGCGCGAGCAGCGCGGCCGGAAAATCCGCGGCAGGATCGTTGTTGGCGATCGAGCCGCCGATCGTGCCGCGATAGCGCACGGCGGGGTCCCCAAGCACCGAGGTGAGATAGGCGATTGCGGGGATCGCCTTCTTCACATCGGCATTCTGCATGATGTCGAAATAGGTCGTGCCGGCCTTGATGGTCAGCACGTCGCCCGAGAGTTCGACGCCTTGCAGCTCCTTGATCTTGCCGAGGTCGATCACGTCGGACGGACTGGCGAGGCGTTGCTTCATCACCGGCAGCAGCGTCTGGCCGCCGGCGAGGAACTTTGCTTCGCTGCTCTTGGAGAACAGGGCGACGGCCTCGTCGACCGAGGACGCGCGATGATAAACGGTCTGGTACATCTTCGTTCCTCCCTTAAGCCGCGTGGATCGTGCGCCACACCCGGTCCGGGGTTGCGGGCATTTCCAGATTGTTCTTGCCGATCGCATCCGTGATCGCGTTGATCACGGCCGCTGACGCGCCGATCGCGCCGGCCTCACCGCACCCTTTGATGCCGAGCGGATTGCCCGGGCACAGCGTCGTGGTGTGGGAGAGGTTGAACGAGGGAACGTCGTCGGCGCGCGGCATGGCGTAGTCCATGAACGAGGCCGTGACCGGCTGCCCGCTGGCGTCGTAGATCGCGTGCTCGAGCAACGCTTGTCCGATGCCTTGCACGAGACCGCCATGGACCTGGCCCTCGACGATCATCGGGTTGATCAGCCGGCCGAAATCGTCGGCCGCGACAAAGTTGACGAAAGACGTCTTGCCAGTGCCGGGATCGACTTCGAGCTCGCAGATATAGGTGCCGGCCGGGAAGGTGAAATTGGTCGGGTCGTAGAAGGCGCTTTCCTTCAGGCCCGGCTCCATCCCGTCAGGCAGATTGTGCGCGGTGTAGGCCGCGAGCGCGACCATCGGGAAGGCGATCGCCTTGTCGGTTCCGGCCACCTTGAACTCGCCGTTCTCGATGACGATGTCGCCTTCCGAAGCTTCCAGCGCATGCGCGGCGATCTTCTTGGCCTTGGATTCCATCTTCTCCATGGCTTTCAGGATCGCGGTGAGGCCAACGGCGGCCGAGCGCGAGCCGTAGGTGCCCATGCCGAACTGCACCTTGTCGGTGTCGCCATGGACGATCGAGACCTGGCTGATGGGAACGCCGAGCCGCTCCGCGACGAGCTGGCAGAACGTGGTCTCGTGACCCTGGCCGTGGCTGTGCGATCCCGTCAGCACCTCGATGGTGCCGACCGGGTTGACGCGGACTTCGGCGGACTCCCAAAGACCGACGCCGGCGCCCAGGCTGCCGACGGCCTTCGACGGCGCGATGCCGCAGGCCTCGATGTAGCAGGACACGCCGATGCCACGCAGCTTGCCGTCGGCCTTCGCCTTGGCCTTGCGCCCGGCAAAGCCGGCATAGTCGATCGCCTTCATCGCGGCATCGAGCGAGGCATTAAAGTCGCCGGTGTCATAAGCCATGATCACCGGCGTCTGGTGCGGGAACTGGGTGATGAAGTTGGTCCGGCGCAGCGCGGCCGGATCGACCTTCAACTGCCGCGCCGCCGTCTCCATCAGACGTTCGATCAGATAGCTCGCCTCGGGGCGGCCGGCGCCGCGATAGGCGTCGACCGGCGTGGTGTTGGTGTAGACCCCGACCACCTCGGCATGGATCGCCGGGATGTTGTATTGGCCCGACAGCAGCGTCGCGTAGAGATAGGTCGGCACCGAGGACGAGAACAGCGACATGTAGGCGCCGAAATTGGCGTAGGTCTTCACCTTCAATCCGGTGATCTTGTTGTTGGCGTCGAACGCCATCTCGGCATGGGTGACATGGTCGCGGCCATGCGCATCGGTGAGGAAGGCTTCGGTGCGGTCGCCGGTCCATTTGACGGGACGGCCGACCTTCTTCGAGGCCCACAGCGCCACCATCTCTTCGGGATAGATGAAGATCTTCGAGCCGAAGCCGCCGCCGACGTCGGGCGCGATCACCCGCAGCTTGTGCTCGGGTGCGATGTTGTAGAACGCCGACAGCACCAGGCGGGCGACGTGCGGATTCTGCGACGTCGTGTAGAGCGTGAAATGCTCTTCCGCCGAATCGTAGTCGGCGATCGCGGCGCGAGGTTCCATCGCGTTCGGCGCGAGGCGGTTGTTGGTGACGTCGAGCTTCACCACGTTGGCGGCCTTGGCGAAGGCGGCATCGGTGGCGCCCTCGTCGCCGATCACCCAGTCATAAACCTGGTTGCCGGGAGCTTCGGGATGCAGCTGCGGCGCGCCGGACTTGATCGCGGCGTGGACGTCGGCGACCGCGGGCAGCTCTTCGTAATTCACGACCACGGCTTCGGCCGCGTCGCGTGCGAGATTTTTGGTCTCGGCGATCACGACTGCGACGGCCTGGCCGACGAAGCGCACCGTCTCCGGCGCCATCGCCGGCCATGCGCCCATCTTCATCGGGCTGCCGTCCTTGGAGGTGATGGCCCAGCCGCAGATGAGGTTGCCGACCTTGTCGTCGACGATCTCCTGTCCCGTCAGCACCGCGACCACGCCCGGCATCTTCAGCGCGGCGGAGGAATCGATTCCCTTCACCTTGGCATGCGCGTGCGGGCTGCGGATGAAATGGGCATGGGTCATGCCCTGCAATTTGATGTCGTCGACGTAGCGGCCCTTGCCGGTAATGAAACGCTTGTCTTCCTTGCGCACGACGCGCGCGCCAATGCCTTCAACACCCATGTCTGGTCCTCCCGACCGGAATTTGTCTTGACCGCGCTTTCCCTCGAAAGCGGCGGCGATGGTTTTTGTTTCGAGGCGCGCCGATTACTCGGCCGCCTGCGAGACCTTCATGCGGCCTGCCGCGTCCAGTACGGCTTTGACGATGTTGTGGTAGCCGGTGCAGCGGCAGATATTGCCTTCGAGCTCGTGGCGGACGGTGGCCTCGTCGAGCTGGCCGCCATAGCGGTGCACGATGTCGATCGCTGACATGATCATGCCCGGCGTGCAATAGCCGCACTGCAGGCCGTGATTGTCGCGGAAGGCTGCCTGCATCGGGTGCAGCTCGTCGCCCTTGGCGATGCCTTCGATCGTGGTGATACTGGCGCCGTCGGCCTGTCCCGCCAGCATGGTGCAGGATTTGACCGCCTTGCCGTCCATATGGACGACGCAGGCGCCGCACTGGCTGGTGTCGCAGCCGACATGGGTTCCGGTGAGGTTGAGGTGGTCGCGCAGCAGCTGAACCAGCAGCGTGCGGTCCTCGACGTCGACGGCAACAGCCTTGCCGTTCACCGTCAGTTTGACTGTAGACACGTGAGTACCTCCCGAATGTTTATAGTTATTCCAATTAGAGACAGCGCGAACGGAAGTTTGCAACTGGGATTTTACAGGCGGCGCGTCATGGAAAGGTCATCGTGACGGTTGTCGCGGGTGGGCGATTCGGTCGCGATGCCCCGTGCCGCCGCCAGCGCGTGGCGCGACTTTGCAAGGAGCCTTCGAAAACGATGCACGCTTCGGTCAGCGGCGGGCTTAATTCAACCGCCGGTGCGAGGCGCTGGTCCTGGACGTGGGGTCCTCGCGCGTCATGTCTCCCTTTGATGTCTTGTTCGTTGACATGAATAGGAGCACGCGCTTGCGCCATTGTAATCGCGATCTTGGTAGTAGACGGCGGCAAGCTAAGTCATTGATTTTGTTCGTGGCCGTGCAGCGCAGCTGTGCTGGCCCGATGCCGGCGGCGAGCCGTGCCGGCCGGGGCGCCCAGGACTGCGACCGTGGGGCTGAAGGTCGGTCCGGTGAAGGCGCCGCGCGGGCGGCGTCGCGGGCTTTGCCAAGGTCGGGCCACGGTCCGGCTGGAAACGATCGCCCGACGTCACCATCCTGCACGACGAGGCCGACGCGCAGACCGGCGGCAAGCTCGCACATCTCGGCGCGCGGCTGACCGACTCGACCTCGCGAAAACTTGCCGCGAACGTCTTCGAAAAATTTGCGGTGGTGGTAGCGCCATCATCGTGACAGACGGACGCGAAGCCGGATGGGAGTGGCCCGATTGCGGCGCGGTGCGCCTAAATCCGACGGCTCGTTTCGAGCTGCAAGCAGGGGCAAGACGCAAGCCTGAACAACGAGATGAGCGGCGCAACTCGCTAATGATCCGCACTACTACCTTCCGCCTATACTAAGCGCGAAACGGCGATGCTGTAATTTCAAACGATGGCTCGCAGACAAACTGCGCATCACGAGCGCAGCGCGCTCAAGCGCCCAACATGGCGTGCACAACAACATCGCGGAGGGAATACATGACCTTTGGAACGAAGGGCTTCTTGGCTGGCATCTCGATGATTGCGATGCTCGCCGCCGCTACGCCGGGCGTTCGCGCCAACGACTCCCTGCTCAAGGCGCAATCCGATTCGAACCAGTGGGCCGTTGCCGGCCACGACTACGGCAACACGCGCTTCAGCCCGCTGAAGCAGATCAACACCGAGAACGCCGGCAAGCTGACGCTCGCCTATTCGTTCTCGCTGGCGTCGCTGCGTTCGAACGAATCCTCGCCGATCGTCGTCGGCAACACGCTCTTTGTTTCGAGCTCCTGGGGCCCGAAATATGTCTACGCGCTCGATGCCGCCACCGGCGCGCGCAAGTGGACCTACGAGCCCGATATTCCCGAGGACGTGCTGCAATACGCCTGCTGCGATGTGAACAATCGCGGCGTCTCCTATGCCGACGGCAAGATCTTCGTCGGTCGCCTCGACGGCAAGCTGACGGCGCTCGATGCCGCGACCGGCAAGTCGCTGTGGACGACGAAGGTGGTCGACTACAAGCAGGGTTCGGTCATCACCTCGCCGCCGCTCGTCGTGCGCGACAAGGTCATCACCGGGTTCGGCGGCGGCGAATACGGCGTACGCGGCTCGCTCCAGGCCTTCGACATCGGCACCGGCAAGCAGTTGTGGCAGACCTATACCGTTCCGTCGCCGGATGAGCCCGGCGGCGACACCTGGAAGGGCGACTCCGCCCAGCATGGCGGCGGCGCGCCCTGGCTGGTCGGCTCCTACGATCCGAAGACCGACACGGTTTATTGGGGCACCAGCAATCCTGGTCCCTGGAATACGGCGGTGCGCTCGACCGGCGACGGCAATTTCGGCAAGCTGACCAATCTCTACACCGCCTCGACGGTGGCGTTCGATCCCAACACCGGCAAGATCAAGTGGCACATCCAGACCACGCCGGCCGATGCCTGGGACTATGACGGCGTCAACGAAGCCGTGCTCGCGGATCTGAAGATCGGCGGCAGCACCGTTCCGGCGCTGATGAAGGCGGATCGCAACGGCTACTTCTTCGTCGCCAACCGCGAGACCGGCAAGGTGCTTTCGGCGGAGAAATACGTGTTCTCCAACTGGGCCAAGAAGTGGGACGTCGCCACGATGCGCGCGGTCGAGGATCCCGACAAGCGTCCCGGGCCGAATCATCCCGCCAAGGACATCTGCCCGAACCTGATCGGCGGCAAGAACTGGCAGCCGATGTCGTTCAATCCGCAGACCGGTCTCGTCTACATCCCGTCCAACAACGTCTGCATGGACTGGTCGGTCTCGGACGTCGCCTACAAGCGCGGTGTGTTCTATCTCGGCGCCGAATTCCCGACCAAGGAAGGTCCCGGCGGCTTCCTCGGCGAGCTCGTGGCCTGGGACCCGGTGGCGCAGAAGAAGGTCTGGTCGATCAAGGAAGACTTGCCCTTCAACGGCGGCACGCTGACGACCGGCGGTGGCCTCGTGTTTGCCGGCAACATCCATGGCGATTTCCGCGCCATCGATGCGAAGTCCGGCAAGGTGTTGTGGAGCAAGAATCTCGGCTCCGGCATCGGCGCAGGTCCGGTGACCTATCAGGTCGACGGCAAGCAATATGTCGCCATCGTCGTCGGCCGCACCGCTGCGCTGCCGGCGTTCCTGGGCGAGATAGGAAAGAAGATGACGGCCGCAGCCCCCGAGGGCGGTTCGCTCTTCGTGTTCTCCGTCCAGTGAGCACTCGCGCGCGTATCTCGATATGACGGGATACGCGCGCGCCTTTTCCTGACACGAGCTGCGGCATCGGCCGATGCCTGCTGCCGCAGCGCCTGGCTCAACAGAACTCCGGCCCACTCTAGAGCTACGGGAGACGAGAATGCATCCGAATCATTCTGGCATCGGTGCGAGCCGAAATCGCGCCATCGCAGGTCTACTCGCATGTGCCGCCGCGCTGGTGGTTCCCGCCTTGTTGCATGCGGAGGAGGCGCAGCCGCTGCGTCTCTGCGCCGACCCGACCAATCTTCCATTCTCAAGCGATAATCCGTCTCAGCCGGGCTTCTATGTCGAGATCGGGCAGGCCCTGGCGCAGGCGCTCGGCCGGCCGGTCGCCTACGACTGGTACAAATCCTATTTCGGCAAGCGCACCGTGCGTGTCACGCTGCTCGGCAAGCAATGCGACGCCATGATCGGGCTGCCGCGGTCCGAGGATTTCATGGGACCGGCCGTGATCTTCTCCGGCACGGTCGCGAAGGAGGGCTATGGCCTCGTGGCGGCCAAGGGGCAGGTGCTCAACGGCCTCGACAGCCTCCACGGCAAGCGTGTTGCCGTGCAGTTCGCCAGCACGCCGCAAAATTTGCTCGCGAGCCGCACCGACATCCGGATGGTGACGGTGCTGTCGCCCGAGGAAGGCATGCAGGCGCTCGATCAGGGCAAGGCCGACGTCGCCTTCATCTGGGGCCCGGTCGCCGGCTGGCTGAACAAGACCAGCTACAATGATCGCTATCAGATTCAGCTCACCGAGGGCGAAGGCCTGTCATGGGATGCGGCGATCGGCTTTGCGAAGACATCCACCGAGCTGCGTGATCGCGTCGATGCCGTCCTGCCGCAGCTTCAGGCCACGATCGGCGCGCTCGCGGTCAAATATGGCTTGCCGACCGGCCAGCCGGCTCGCTTCGGTGCGGCCCCAGCGATGCCGGCGGGAACGACCATCGGGGCCGGGCCCGGCGCGACGCAGACCGCCAGTGTGGTCGCCACCGAGACCAAGGGCGACGCGCCCGGCACCGAGGCCGTCGGTTCGGGCAAGGAGATATTCAACGGAACCTGTGCGCACTGCCACGGTCCGGACGCGATCCAGAGCGAGCGGAAGATCGACCTGCGGCTGCTGCGTCATCGCTACGGTGACGATATGCGCGAGAAATTCTGGACCACCGTGCATGAGGGGCGGCCGACCAAGGGTATGCCGGCCTGGAAAGAGGTCTTCACCGACGATCAGTTCGACCACATCTTTTCCTTCCTGCTGACGGTCCAATCCGAATCGAACGACTGAGCGATCTTGACCGAGCGCGATCGGGAGGATGTGGTAGCGTCCGTCCGGCATCATCCCGGCGCCGGACGGCGATCGCATGGATGTGCCGCTTCCGCCGCCGCGGCAGGTGCGCGTGCGATGCAGTGTTGGGAAGGCGCCATGACCAGCTTCCTGATCATCGACGATCATCCGCTGTTTCGCGAGGCGCTCGGCAATGCGGTGCGGCTGGCCTTGCCGGAAGCGCGGATCTTCGAAGCGATGTCGATCGCGGATGCGCTGCATATCCTGTCGGCCGAGCAGGGTATCGACCTTGCGCTGCTCGATCTTTCGCTGCCGGACGCGACCGGCTTCTCCGGCTTTCTGCGCTTGCGCGAGGCCTTTCCGCGCCTGCCGGTCGCCATCGTGTCGAGCGAGGAGGACCAGCGCGTCGTCCGCGAGGCGCTGGCGCTGGGTGCCGCCGGATATCTGCCCAAGTCGACGTCGAAGCGTGAGCTGGCGCAATCGATCGAGGGCGTGCTGAGCGGGTCGGTGTCGGTGCCGAAGGATTTCGTGGCGACGCCGCAGCGGCGGGCCGAGGCCAGCAAGGCGCTCGAGGTCAAGCTGCACGAGCTCACGCCGCAGCAGCTTCGCGTGCTCGACCTCCTGCGTCGCGGCTATCCGAACCGCCAGATCGCCCAGGAGCTTCAGCTCGCGGAATCCACGGTGAAGGCGCATATCACCGAGATCCTGCGCAAGCTCGGCCTGTTCAGCCGCAACAAGGCGATCATCGAAATCGGCAAGATGGAGCTGCCCGATCCGCGCAGCCGGCCTTATGCGCGGCCCGATCGCGGCAGGTCGCAATGACGCGCAGTGTCGTTCTTGACCTGGATCAAGCCGGCTTGGCGGTGCCGAGCCATTCTCAACGCGTTCAATTCGACGCCGGCCCTGGCGGCCTCCTGGGCGAGGTCTTCAGCAAGGTCTTCACAATGGCTCTTACGTGATGCGATTTCTGATCGTCGAGGACCATCCGCTGTTTCGCGAGGCGCTCGAAGGCGCGCTCCGGATGGTGGCGCCCGCGGCCGATATCGTTCAGGCGACGTCGATCGACGGCGCGCTGGAGCAGATCGCGGCGAGCACCGAACTCGACCTGATCCTGCTCGATCTGTCGATGCCGGGCACCACGGGTCTTTCGGGCATCATCCGCATCCGCAAGGCGTTTCCAAAAATTCCCGTCGTCATCGTATCCGGACATCAGGATCGGCAGATCGTGTCCGGCGCGTTGTCGCTCGGCGTGTCCGGCTACATCCCCAAATCGTCGTCCAAGCAGGAGCTGGCACAGTCGATCGGCGAGGTGCTGCGCGGCTCGGTCTGTGTTCCCGCCGCCTATCGCGGACGGGCCCGGCCGCAACGGGCGTCCGGCCCCGCGCAGGATCTCCTGAAGCGCCTGCACGAGCTGACGCCGCAGCAATTGCGCGTGCTCGAAATGCTCCAGCGCGGCCTGCAAAACAAGCAGATCGCCTACGAGCTGACGATTTCGGAGACCACGGTGAAGGTCCACGTCTCCGAGATCCTGCGCAAGCTCAACGTGCTCAGCCGCACCAAGGCGATCGTCGAAATGTCCAGGATCGACTTCGCGACGCTGGCAGCCGAGAGCCCCACGGCCCATCGCGAGCGGGCACAGCCCGATCCACCCGCGCGGGACTAGCCCAGCAGGAACGACAGCAGCGCCCGCATCTCGGCGGGCTTGATCGGCTTCTTCAGCACCTCGAGGCCGTGGCGGCTCGCTTCCTTTGCAGCCTTGTCGGAGTAGTCGGCGGTGATGATCATGGCCGGCGTGTCGAGCTTCAGATGCTGGCGGACATCGGCGATGGCCGACAGGCCGCTCTCGCCGTGATCGAGGTGCAGATCGGCGATCACGGCATCCGGCGCACCGCCGAGCTCGCTGAGGCGCAGCAGCGCATCGGCAGCCGAGCGCGTGGTCGCGACGTCGCAGCCCCAACCTTCCAGCAGCGCGGCCATCGCCTCCGAGCCGTTCGGATCGTTCTCGATCAGCAGGATCTTGGCGCCTTCGAGCCCGCTATAGTGCCGCTCGTCGAGCTTGATCTCGTGCACCTCGTCGCCGCCCCCCCCCCGGGGGGGGGGGGGCCCCGCCCCGGGGGAGGGGGGTCCCTTTGCGGGCCGGGGCGCCCACCACCCCCCCGGGCCCCGCCCCGGGGGGCAAACGGGGGCGGAGGGGGGGCCCCGCCCCCAAA
>NZ_JBVVPM010000028.1:1575-42190 GCF_055811255.1 Bradyrhizobium sp. MI1.11 | reverse complement strand
TTCACGCGCCCTCCACCCCGCCGGGCGCCCCCCCCCCGCCCGCTATGGCGCCGCGCGCCTCCGTCTCGCTCGCCCCCCGCCCCCCCCCCCCCCGCGCGGCCCCTCGGCTCCAGCTCCAGGGTGAAGGTCGATCCTTTGCCGATCCGGGACGACAACTGCACCCCGTGACCGAGCACGGTTGCGAAACGGCGGACGATGGAGAGGCCGAGCCCGAAACCGGCCTGATCCGTCGCGGTTGCTTCGCCGCGCTGGAATTCGCGGAAGATTGCCTCCTGCTGCGCCTGCGCGATTCCGGGCCCGGTGTCGGAGACCTGGATGCAGATGCGGTCGCCTCTCAGCCGGCATCCCATGACGACGCCGCCGCTGCGGGTATAGCGGATCGCATTGGCAAGCAGGTTCTGAAGGATCCGTCGCAACATCATCGCATCCGACCTCACCGCGAGCGGTGAGGTGCGGATGCGCAGGGCAAGCCCCTGCCGCGCCGCGACCGGCTCGAATTCGTTGCGAAGCTGCTCGAACAGGGGCGCCAGCGCGATGGCGCGCACGTCGGGCTTGAGTGCGCCGGCGTCGAGCTTTGCGATCTCCAGCAGCGACCGCAGCAGGTCCTCCAGCATCAGCAGCGAGCGGTCGGCCTGGTCGATCAGCAGGCCCGCTTCCTGCGACTCCATCATTTCGGTCAGCGCCGACAGCGTCAGGCGCGCCGCGTTGAGCGGCTGCAACAGGTCGTGGGTGACCGAGATCAGCACCGATGATTTCAGCGAGCTTGCGGCTTCAGCCTGTTGCTTGGCGCGGTAGAGCTCTTCATTGGCGCGCTCGACCGAATGCAGCGCCCCGCGCAACTGGTGAGTCCGGTCGCGAACCTTGTGGTCGAGCGCAATCGCAGTCTCGAACAGCGAGAAGGCGTTGAGCTGCTGGTCCATCGAGCGCTCGACGCGCGACATCAGGGCGGCGTTGATCTTCTTCAGCTTCGCCGCCTCGCGCCGCAACTGGTCGGTCGCATCAGGGCCCTGCCACATGTCCGTCACGACGGGCGCCTTCCGATCGCGACGCCGGTGAAGGTCTGGTTCACATGCATGGAGCCGAACTGCTCGCCATAGGTGTGAAAGCCGACGACTCGGTTCTGCCGGTACAGTTCGGACATGTCGCGGGTGAGCTGGTGCTGCTCGGCGTCGAGCCGCCGGAGCAGGCACTCGAAGCCGATATAGAGCGAGACCTCTCCGATCTGGTCGCGGATTTCGGTGAAGGTGTCGCGGGTCGAGCCGACCAGGCTGCGCGACGTCGCCGCCGTCAGCACCATGCCCTCGTCGATGGCGCAGAAGAAATGCAAGGAGCCGTCCGGTTCGACGCGCTGGATCGACCGCGCGTAATAGGCGCCGCCGACGCGCACCAGCACCGGGTGGGACGCGAAGGAGAACGGATCGAGCTTGGCGTCCAGGATCCCGACCATGCGCGAATATTCCTCGGCCGCTGGCTCCGCGTTCAGCTCCCTGACCGTTCGATTTTCGATGTCGGCTTCGGTGACCACCATCTTCTGCGGACTGGGCTCGAAATTGTCGCACTTGAAAACCCGGAACGGCAGCGAGGTGTTCAACAGGATCAGGAGGGCGGCATTGGTGTGTGCCGTGCCGTCGCAGAACACCCAGGTCTTCTCGAAGCGCATCCCGTCACCCGCGGAGCCGCCGACAACCGGAATGTCGTCGAGCGAGGCATAGATCGCGGACATAACTGCCTCTTCGCGGCGGCACAGGCCGTCGATCAACACCAGGCCGAAGGCATTGCCGCGATCGACTTGCGGGGTGATCCGCAACAGCTCGTGCCGGAGCTCGCCGCCGATCCTGCGGCCGTCCTCGACGCGGAAACTGTCGAGGTTGAAAATCGGCCGCACCGCGGCCGAGAAATCGGCACGGCTGAACGCGAGCGCCACGACGCTGTTCTCGTCCCAGCCGTCAGGGGCGAGCTCGCCCGCGGTCGTGCAACCGCAGATCCGGGTCTCATCGAACTGCCGGGTGATCTCGGCGATGAAGTGATGGGGGTCGTAGCGGGGCGAGAGGAAAACCAGAATCAGCGCCAGCTCGTCGGACGGGAGCTGGGCGACGAGCTCGGCCACGGCTTCATTGACGCTCGCAGCCTTCGATTTGGCAACGGCAACGCCAGACGCACCGCCAAACCGAAAATCGGTTTGCCCCACTCGTTTCTCCCCTCGAGGACCAGCCCGGTCTAACGCCAAGTGCCTGATAAGTGTCCGACAAGTTCCCCAAGAGTAAGGCGCTTTCCGGTTGGCCGCAACACGGCCCCCTCGGCCCGGCAAGGCTGAACGAGCGCCGGGAGGACGGATAGTCTCGCCACCCGGGGTGCAGGCCGGCTGGATTTACCGCCTCTTGACGTTTCTGCCTTAATTTTCCGCACAGGTTCGGGAAGGGCTGCTTCCGGGCCGGCTGAGCGTTGCAAGAACAGAGGGTTGGGGGTGGGAATGTCCGGACGTATCGCGTCTTCGTCGAAGCGCACCATAATGCCGACCCTCAGGTTCCGCGCCAAGATCATTCTGGGCTTTGCCGCCGTGCTGGTGATCTCCGCCGGCAGCATGGCTTTCTCCTATTTTGGCTTCGAGCGGGTCTCGTCCGGGGTCGGGTCCTACCGCAGCAGCGTCACCGAGGCCGATCTCGCCCGCAATATCGACCGGGAGCTGCTCGCCTATCGCTCGGCAGTCAAATACTTCGTCGTCACCGGCAAGGAGGACGACGCCAAGACGGCGCTGGACGCGGAGACCGGCCTGAAGAGCGCCATCGACCAGGCGGTCAAGAGCGCCAAGAAGCCGGCGCGCCAGGAGGGCCTGGGCAAGCTCGCCAAGGAGTTCTCCAACTTCTCCGCGACCTTCGCAAAAGTCCTCCAGGCCAAGCGTGACAGCGCGCTGCTGGTGCAGAACCAGCTCATGCGCAACGCCAACCTCCTGAAATACAAGCTCGACGACATCGGCAACAATGCCTCCGATTCCGAGGCGCAGGCGATCGAGTTCGGGACCAAGCAGGTCAATGCCCAATTCCAGACCGCGAACGCGGCGGCGACCAATTTCGTGCTGACATCCGATCAGGCGATTGCGACCAGCGCGCTGGCGCGGCTGAAATTCGTCGAGAACTCGCTCGGCGCGGTTTATTCCATGGACGACAAGATCGTCGCCGGCCTGAAGGATGCCAAGGGATTACTCGGTGCCTATCGGGAATCGCTGGAGAAACTGATCGCCAATGCCAAGATGATCGACGATCTCGTCACCGAGATGAGCGGTTCGGCCGGCGCGATCCTTCAGGGTGCTACCGCCATGAAGGCGGACCTCGTTGCCGAACAGCAGCGGCTGGAGTCCGAATCGGAAGCGACCATCGGGAAGACCGAGCAACTGGTGCTGATGCTGGCCGTCGGCGGCACCCTGCTCGGCGCGGTCCTCGCCTTCCTGCTCGGCACCGGCATTTCGCGTCCGATGATCGCGATGTGCAAGGCAATGCGCGAGCTTGCCTCGGGCAATTTCGACGTCGTGCTGCCGGGCCTGGGCCGCAAGGACGAGATCGGCGAGATGGCCGGCGCGGTCGAGGAATTCAAGGTGCAGGCCGTGGCCAAGGCCGAGCGCGACGCCGCCGCCAACGAGGCCCAGAACAAGGAAGCAAGCGCTGCTCGCCGCTCGGAGCTGATTCGTTTTGCCGACGATTTCGAGAGCGCGGTCGGTGCCATCGTCTCCAACGTCTCGGCGTCCGCCGTGCAGCTGGAATCGGCAGCCTCGACGCTGACCCGCACCGCCGAGACCACGCAGAGCCTGTCGAGCCAGGTCGCCGACGTCTCCGAGCAGGCCTCCAGCAACATGCAGTCGGTCGCGACCGCGACGGAAGAGCTCTCGGCCTCGGTCGAGGAGATCGGCCGCCAGGTACGCGATTCCAGCCGCATTGCCGAAAACGCCGTGGTGCAGGCAAAGGAGACCGACAATCGCATCGGCAAGCTCTCGCATGCCGCCCAGCAGATCGGCGAAGTGGTCAAGCTGATCACGGCGATCGCCGAGCAGACCAATCTTCTGGCGCTCAACGCGACCATCGAAGCGGCACGCGCCGGTGAAGCCGGCCGCGGCTTTGCCGTCGTGGCCAGCGAAGTGAAGTCGCTGGCGAGCCAGACCGCGAAGGCGACCGACGAGATCTCTTCGCACATCACAGGCATGCAGGGCGCCACCGCCGAGTCGGTTGCGGCGATCAAGGAGATCGGCGCCACCATCGGCCAGATCTCGTCGATCTCGACGTCGATTGCGAGCGCAGTGGAGCAGCAGGGCGCGGCGACGCAGGAAATCGCGCGCAGCGTCCAGACCGTCGCGCAGGGCACTCAGACCGCTGCCACCGACATCGGCCAGGTCAACCGCGGTGCCGCCGAAACCGGCTCGGCTTCGGAAGAGGTGCTGCATTCGGCCAAGACGCTGTCGTCCGAAAGCACCCGCCTGCGCGCCGAGCTCGACCGCTTCATGGGGAATATCCGCGCGGCGTAAGGCCCGAAGCGCGCCACGCACTCCGCCGTCGTCCTGGCGAAAGCCAGGACCCATTACCCCAAGGAGGAGTTGTCGGGCGAACTGCTAACCCCGAGTCATCGCCAACTGCTCACTGGGTAGCGCTTGTCCAGGACGACGAGACCCTGCGTCACCTAACCGCCAGTTGCGGCGCCACAAGTTTACCGCCGCTTATCCTTTGCCATTTACCGTGCTCACGCGTCAGGAAGCGGGCTGCTTCCGGGCTGCGCCTGTTTTTCCGCGAATGGAATGGGGTGGGGAATGCCCGTCAAGTCGAAGCCGACCACATCGAAGCTGCTCACCTTGCGTTTTCGCGCAAAAATCATCCTCGGCTTCGTGGCGGTGCTCGCCATCCTCGCCGTCAGCATGGCTTTCGCGTATTTCGGCTTCGAGCGGATCCAGGCCGCCGTGGCCTCCTACCGCTCCAGCGTCGCCGAAGCGGACCTTGCGCGGACGGTCGATCGCGAGCTGATCGCTTACCAGGGGCTGGCGCGGGCCTACACGTTGACTGGCGCGGTCGATGATGAGACCGCGGCCAAGGCAGCCGAAGAGAATCTGAGGGCCGCCATTACCAAGTCGGCGGCGGCCACCACGGGCGCGGCGCGCCGCGAGCAGGTCGGCAAGCTCGAGGCCGACTTCAAGAGCTTTACCAAGGTGTTCGGCGAGATCATCACGTTGACGCGCGAGAATGGCAAGATCGCGACCGATGAGCTCAACAGCGTCGGCAACAAGATCCGGTTCAAGTTCGACGACCTCGCCGATACCGCGGCACTGGCGGGCCTGAACTCGGTTCAGAGCACGGCCAAGGACATCACATCGCAATACCTTGCGGTCTCCACCTCGGTCAGCGCCTTCGTCGCCAAGCCGGAGCCGAAGACCGCCGACGGCGTGATCGCCCGTATCAAATTCCTGGAGACCTTGCTGGTCTCGATCTATGCCAACGACCAGAAGATCACCGACCGCGTCACCGAGATCAGCAATCTCCTCAAGCAGTACCGCACCTCCTTTTCAAAACTGACCGAGAACGTGAAGGTCATCGTCAAGCTGAACGGCGACATGACCAAGACGGCCGCATCCATTCTCAAGCTCTCGGGTGAGCTGCGGTCGGAGCTGACGGCGGATCAGCAGCGCATCGAAGTCAACGCCAATGCCACCATCGGCGACACCGAGCGGCTGATGCTGATGATGGCGCTGGGGGGCCTTGCTGTCGGCGCCGCGCTCGCCCTGATGCTGGGCAACGGCATTTCGCGTCCGATGATCGCGATGTGCAAGGCAATGCGCGAGCTTGCCTCGGGCAATTTCGACGTCGTGCTCCCGGGCCTGGGCCGCAAGGATGAGATCGGCGAGATGGCCGGCGCGGTCGAGGAATTCAAGGTGCAGGCCGTGGCCAAGGCCGAGCGCGACGCTGCCGCCAACGAAGCCCAGAACAAGGAAGCGAGCGCTGCTCGCCGTTCCGAGCTGATTCGTTTCGCCGACGATTTCGAGAGCGCGGTCGGTGCCATCGTCTCCAACGTCTCGGCTTCCGCCGTGCAGCTGGAATCGGCGGCCTCGACGCTGACCCGTACCGCCGAGACCACGCAGAGCCTGTCGAGCCAGGTCGCCGACGTCTCCGAGCAGGCCTCCAGCAACATGCAGTCGGTCGCGACCGCGACGGAAGAGCTCTCGGCCTCGGTCGAGGAGATCGGCCGCCAGGTACGCGATTCCAGCCGCATTGCCGAAAACGCCGTGGTGCAGGCAAAGGAGACCGACAACCGCATCGGCAAGCTCTCGCACGCCGCCCAGCAGATCGGCGAAGTCGTCAAGCTGATCACGGCGATCGCCGAGCAGACCAATCTTCTCGCTTTGAACGCGACCATCGAGGCGGCGCGCGCCGGCGATGCCGGCCGCGGCTTTGCGGTGGTCGCCAGCGAGGTGAAGTCGCTGGCGAGCCAGACCGCGAAGGCCACCGACGAGATCTCCTCGCACATCACGGGCATGCAAGGCGCCACCGCCGAGTCGGTTGCGGCGATCAAGGAGATCGGCGCCACCATCGGCCAGATCTCGTCGATCTCGACGTCGATTGCGAGCGCAGTGGAGCAGCAGGGCGCGGCGACGCAGGAAATCGCGCGCAGCGTCCAGACCGTCGCGCAGGGCACTCAGACCGCTGCCACCGACATCGGCCAGGTCAACCGCGGTGCCGCCGAAACCGGCTCGGCTTCGGAAGAGGTGCTGCATTCGGCCAAGACGCTGTCGTCCGAAAGCACCCGCCTGCGCGCCGAGCTCGACCGCTTCATGGGGAATATCCGCGCGGCGTAAGGCCCGAAGCGCGCCACGCACTCCGCCGTCGTCCTGGCGAAAGCCAGGACCCATTACCCCAGCGCGAAGTTGCGGCGCGGGCCGCTAACCCCGAATCTTCGCCAAACTGCTCCCTGGGGTAACAGGTCCTGGATCGGCGCTGCGCTTGTCCAGGACGACCTGGCGCTCACTCCCTCCCGAACGCCCGCTTCAGCTCCACCTTTGCCCGCTCCAGCCGGGTGCGCTGCGTCTGCGGCAGCGTCTTGCCGGCGCGGTTGATGTAGAACGTCAGCATCGACAGCGCCGAGCGGTAGGCGCCGGTCTTGCGGCGCGCGCTGTGCTCGGCCGAGCGCTTCAACGAAGCCGCGATTTTCTTCGCACTGGTCAGCTTGAACACGCCTTGTTTGAGGTCGAGCGCGTCGCTCTCCTTCGTCACGCGCTGTGACCAGCGCTTCGGTGCGGCGCGTCTGGTGCTCTTGCCCGCCGATGTTTTGCGAGAATGTGTCGTCTTTCTGGCATGAGCCATGCGTCAACTCCTTGCGGCTCCACCGAAAACCAGCGGCGCGAGCAGTCGTTCCTGCGGGAACCTGCCCTCGCCGCAGACGTTGTCGCAGGTGGCAGGCGGAATGCCGCACCCCCTTGATCGGATCGCCCCTGTCCACGCTATGTGAACCGGGGCCATGTCCATTGGTCAGATGCAACAACGCGATGGAATTGCAGCGAAGCCTAGCGCCGGACGATGGACCTGTGGTCTCCAAGGCGGTCGCGAAGGCGGCCGCGGGCGACCGCATCATCGAAACCAGCATTCCCGCGCGACTTGACGCGCTGCCGTGGAGCGGGTTTCACACCCGCGTCGTGCTCGCGCTCGGCATCACCTGGATTCTGGATGGCCTCGAGGTGACGTTGGCCGGCGCGCTCTCCGGCGCGCTGAAGCAGAGTCCCTCGCTGCATTTCTCCAATCTCGATCTCGGCATTGCCAATTCCGCCTATCTCGCAGGCGCGGTGCTCGGCGCGCTCGGCTTCGGCTGGCTCACCGACCGCATCGGTCGCAAGAAGCTGTTCTTCATCACGCTCGCGCTCTATCTCTCGGCGACGGCCGCGACGGCTCTGTCATGGAATGTCGCGAGCTACGCACTATTTCGCTTTCTCACCGGCGCCGGCATCGGCGGCGAATATACCGCGATCAATTCGACCATCCAGGAACTGGTGCCGGCGCGCTATCGCGGCTGGACTGATCTCGTCATCAACGGCAGCTTCTGGATCGGTGCCGCGATGGGCGCCGTAGCGGCCATTGTGCTGCTCGATCCCGCAGTGATCGGCCCTGATCTCGGCTGGCGCCTCGCTTATCTCATCGGCGCGGCCATCGGCCTCGTCGTGCTCTTGATGCGGATGTGGATTCCGGAGAGTCCGCGCTGGCTGATGATCCACGGCCGTCCCGACCAGGCTCACGCCATCGTCGACGAGATCGAACGCTCGGTGCTCGGACACGACCAGGATACGACCGACGGCCGCTTCGCCAGGATCCGCCTGAAAATGCGGAGCCACACGCCGATCCGCGAGGTCGTGCACACGCTGTTCTCGGTCTATCGCCAGCGGGCGATGGTCGGCCTCGTGCTGATGATCGCGCAGGCCTTCTTCTACAACGCCATCTTCTTCACCTTTGCGCTGGTGTTGACCGATTTTTACGGCATCAGCGCCGATCATGTCGGCTGGTATCTGCTCCCCTTCGCCGCCGGCAATTTCCTCGGCCCGCTGCTGCTCGGCCGCCTGTTCGATACGCTCGGCCGCCGGACCATGATCATGTTCACCTATGGCGCGTCGGGCTTGTTGCTGGCGCTGTCGGGCTATCTGTTCTCGATTGGCGCCTTGAGCGCGCAGGGGCAGACCATCGCCTGGATGGTGATCTTCTTCTTTGCCTCGCCCGCCGCGAGCGCCGCCTATCTCACCGTCAGCGAGACGTTTCCCTTGGAAGTCCGCGCGCTCGCGATCGCCGTGTTCTACGCGGTCGGCACCGGTATCGGCGGCGTGATCGGCCCCGCGCTGTTCGGCGCGCTGATCGACACAGGGTCACGCACCAGCGTGTTCGCAGGCTATTTGCTGGGGGCCTTCCTGATGATCGCAGCCGCGATCGTGGCGTGGCGCTATGCCATCTCGGCGGAACGCAGATCGCTCGAAGAAATCGCGCGGCCGCTTGCTTCCATGGAGTAGACTATGAAATCGGAACTGGCTGAATTGGATCAAGAGCGCACCATGGTCGACGATGAAGCGCCCGATGCGGTGCCGGTGCCCCACGCGCTCGTGCCGCATCTCAATGAAACAGCGATCCTGCTCGACATCGACGGGACGCTGCTCGACCTGATGCCGACGCCGCGCGAGGTGTGGGTGCCGCCCGGCCTGTCGGAAACGCTGAACCGGTTGACGGAGCGCACCTCGGGCGCACTGGCAATGGTCAGCGGCCGTTCGCTCAACGACATCGACCTGATCTTCGCGCCCGATGTCTTTCGCGCCGTCGCCGGCCACGGCGCGGAGATGCGGCTTTCGGTGGACAACGAAGCCGATGCCGTCAGCGCGCCGCCGCTGGACAAGGAGCTGAAGCGGCGGCTCGCGGCGGTCGCCAAGCTCAGTCCCGGCATTCTGCTCGAGGACAAGGGCTATTCGCTGGCGCTGCACTACCGCCTTGCGCCGCATGCGGAGAAGGCGATCTATGAATCCGTTTCGCTGATCCGCGCCGACCTGCCCAATGCGCCGATCGAGGTGCTGCCCGGCAAGTTCGTTTGCGAGATCAAGCATTCCGGTTTCACCAAGGCGACCGGCGTGCGCGAGTTGATGAAGCACGAACCTTTCAAGGGACGCCGTCCGATTTTCATCGGCGATGACGTCACCGACGAGACCGTATTCGCGATCATGCCCGACATGAACGGGCTCGCTTTCTCGGTCGGCCGCCGCGCTATGGGTGTCAACGGGCACTTCGACGCGCCGAACGACGTGCGCACGTTCCTCGCGCGGCTGCTCGACGACTCAAGGTTGGAATAAGGCACCGACATCTCGGAGCCACATATCGCGCGCGTAATTCCCCAGCGCGCCCGTTTCATGCTGTGCGCGCCACGGTAACCCAAACCGACTTTGTGTAGCGAAATCGTCGGGTTCCCTGGAGGTAAACCGGTTCCAACGCGCACGCCCGATTTTGGTTTCAATTGGTGCAAAGGATGATCAGGAACCATATTGATGAACGGCAGTTAAACGGGTGCAATGAAACAGGAGGGGACGACCTGTGAACTTAGTCGTCGTTTCGAATCGCGTCGCACGCGGCAAACCCAACGAGCCCATGACGGGCGGTCTCGCGGCGGCCTTGTTACCCGTCGTGGAACATTCGGGCGCGATCTGGGTGGGTTCCTCGGGCCGTGTGCGTGACGGTCATCAAAAGGAGCCGTTCGCCGAAATCGAAGCATTGGGTTCGGGCGCGATCGCGACGCTGGATCTGCCGGCGGCACACTATGGCGGGTATTACGAGGGTTTTGCCAATTCGGCGCTGTGGCCGGCGCTGCACTCGCGCAGCGATCTGATCCGCGTCTCGCGTGACGACTATGTCAGCTATCGCGAGGTCAACGCCTTCATGGCGCGCGCCTTGATGCGCTTTCGGAAAGCACAAACCGCGTTCTGGGTGCAGGATTATCATTTCCTCGCACTCGGCGCGGAGCTGCGGGATCTGGGCGTCGACGATCCGATCGGCTTCTTCCTCCATACGCCATGGCCTGTCGCCGCGGTGATGCAGGGCGTGCCCAATCATCGCGAGCTGATCACGGCGATGCTGGCCTACGATCTGATCGGCTTCCAGACCCATGACGACTGCCAGAATTTTCTCGGCTATGTCGCGGGCGAACTCGGCCTCGCCGTCGAAGACGGCGTTGCGATCTCGCAGCATGGCCGAACGCGCTGCGAGGTGTTTCCGATCGGCATCGACGCCGAGAAGTTCGCGCAATACGCGGCGAAATCGGCGTCGCATCCGGACGTCTCCCGGCTTCGCCGCAGCCTCAACGGTGAGCGGCTCGCGATCGGCGTCGACCGGCTCGACTATTCCAAGGGCCTCGTCAACCGCATCAGCGCGTTCGATCGGCTTTGGACCGAGCATCCGCAGTTTGCGCGCAGCATCTCGCTGTTGCAGATCGCAAATCCCTCGCGCGGTGCCATCGAAGCCTATGGCAATTTGCAGAACGAAGTCGCGCGGCTCGTGTCCGACGTCAACGGCCGCCACGGCGAGGCCGACTGGACACCTATCCGCTATCTCAACAAGGGCTTTAGCCAGGCCGTGCTCGCGGGACTCTACCGCACCGCGCAGATCGGCGTGGTGACGCCGCTGCACGACGGCATGAACCTGGTCGCCAAGGAATATGTCGCCGCACAAAACCCGGCCGATCCCGGCGTGCTGGTGTTGTCGAAATTCGCCGGCGCGGCCAACGAACTCGACGCCGCGCTGCTGGTCAATCCGCACGACATCGACGGCATGGCGCGCGCGATCGCGGTCGCGGCCGCGATGCCGCTCACCGAGCGCAAGATGCGCTGGGATGCGATGATGAAGAAGCTGCGCGGCCACACCATCCAGCAATGGTCGGCGGATTTCGTCGCAGAACTGGAGAAGTGCCGGACGGAGAAGGCCGCGGTTGCGCCGCTCGCCAACCAGCCGCCGCAAGCGCTGCGCTGGCTCAAGTCGGCGATATCGGGCGTGCGGCTGATCTAGTCTCCTCCCCGTTCATTTCGGGGAGGGCAGGGGCGAAGACGAGAGCCTCAATAGCAATACGACACGCCTTCCAGAATCGCGCACTGCCGCTTGTTCGGCGCGTTCGGATCGTCGAGCGGCACCATGCCCTTGCCCTGGCCGACGAACACGCCGGGCCCGACATGCACCGAGCTCTTGTTGCCGATAATGACGCTCTGATGCGGCGTCGCGCTCGAACGCGTGCCGTCCGGCCAGAGGATGGCATCGCCCGAAAGCATCCCGCGCCGTCCGTCGTCACAGCTGACGTCGCCCCCTTGCCGGGTGCAGACCTGTGCGGCGGCCGGTCCTGCAAAGGCGGCGGCCACAGCCGAAATCAGGCTCAGCGCGGCGATGGTGTTGCGGATGATCATGGGGCCCCCGGTCTTGTTTGACGGTCTTGAGTGAATCGTCGCACCAAACCCGCCGCCGGTTCAGCCAGCAGGCGGTTCCGAGCGTTAGCGTTGCGCCTGATATTGTCTATAAAATACAATATCTTACGGAAAAATCACCCGATTTCCCCGCGATCCCTTGCAAAATCATCGGCGCCCCTTCAAGAGAGTGCGCTCCGGAGAGATGGCCGAGTGGCTTAAGGCGCACGCTTGGAAAGCGTGTGTGCGGGAAACCGTACCGTGGGTTCGAATCCCACTCTCTCCGCCAGCCAGCCAAAGTCGTCCCGTACTTCGATGTGGAACAGGTCTAAAATCCGGCCATTTTCCTGCATTGTCCTCGCCAGAGAATTCCCACCGCCAATCAAAATAGCCGTTTGAGAGCCCCGGAGAACCGAATTTTCTCCGAATCTTAGTACCCCCAAATCGGTCTAGTACGGCATTTTCCCGCAAGCCAAGCGCTTGTTAGGGATGTGGTTTGCATCCCTCTCGCTCAACCGATGAGACCGAAGGACTCCGATTAGCTCAT
The DNA here is from genome assembly GCF_055811255.1 of Bradyrhizobium sp. MI1.11. Taxonomy (NCBI): domain Bacteria; kingdom Pseudomonadati; phylum Pseudomonadota; class Alphaproteobacteria; order Hyphomicrobiales; family Nitrobacteraceae; genus Bradyrhizobium; species Bradyrhizobium sp. MI1.11. Next base: position 29,720 of record NZ_JBVVPM010000028.1, on the reverse strand, counting down.
CGATTCGGAGTTGCTAACCAGTCGCCAGACACGAGAATTCTATCAACTTGCAAGGCGCGTCTAGCGCCCCAGCAGTTCGTCAATCGCAGCCAACAATTGCATAAATTGCATCCGACGTTTGGGCCCAAGCGTGTTCAGCTTTGCTGCAATTGTCTCCAGCGTCTGGGGCGATGGCTCTTTTGCCTCCAGGTTCGGCTCGAGCCATTGTTCCAGGCCCGCCGTGGTCTTCTTGGCTAGTTTTACTTTTCTATTCAAAACCTTGCTCATGTGCGGTTGGGTCACGCCACAGGCTTTCGCCACGTCAGACTGGCTGGCGCCAGTCTCGCGCATTTTGGTGTGAACTCGCGCTAGCAAGGTTCTCGCGGGCATCGATCGGTGTTATGCAATACATAGAAGGTACATTCATTACATACTGAGCCCCTTGGATGCAACGCGTCGTCGGCCAGTTTCGTGGCCATTTCGACTTTCTGGATCTGCCGGACCCGGAAACGCTGTTGATCGGCGATCTGCGCTGGGGCGCGTTCGAGCACCCTCTCACGCCCGCGTTCTGGGTGGCTCAGGCGTGGATGACGGGAACACCCTCAGAAGATAGCTTTCAGCTCGGGCGCTCGCTTGAGGAGGAGGTGATCTATTGCATCCTCGGCGGTTACGGCATTCCGGCCGAAGTAGGGCTTGCCGCGGCCGAACGAGTATGTCGCGCCCTTCCGGACTTGTCAGGCAACGTCCGCCGACATGTGCGATTGCAGGAACTGCTGATGCATCCGCTTCAGATTGGCGGCCGCACGGTGAAGTATCGCTTTGCCGCACAACGGGCTGAGTATCTGGCACGTGCGCTTACCGTGCTGCCCAGTATCGAGGAAACTGCGATTTCCGATGTGGCGCTGCGCAATGCGCTTCTCGGGCTGCCAGGCGTTGGACCTAAGACAGCGTCTTGGATCGTCCGCAATCGACGTGCCAGCAACGAGGTCGCGATCCTGGATGTTCACATCGTCAGAGCTTGCAGGATCATGGGCATATTCCCGCACACTGCCGATCCAGTGCGACTCTATTTTGAACTCGAGCGGCGATTTCTCGAGTTCTGCCGCGCAACCGGGTCGGCCGCCTCGAGCATGGACGCTGTTATGTGGAGCACCATGAGAGCGCTAAGCCAAAAGTTTATGCAACAACTGGTTGACGGAACGATGCAGCTGAGAAACTCTCCGGAAAGAAACGATCCGGAGGGGGTAAATGTCGGGGTCAGGCGGCTCGCGTAACGAAGGCGGCGGTGCGACAGGAGGCGGCAGGGGGCCGACCGACCCATGCGCCCGAATCCGCCGCGGTCCGATCAATAGTCCAAAAGCCACGGTCCTCGGAGCTCTTAGGATCGGCTCCGTTCTCGGCGTCGAGGTCAGGCGACTGGGCGCTTCACCAATCTTGACCGTCGTCGATGGGGTTGGGGCTGCGGCTGGCTCGCTCACGTTCGTCGGTTATCTCGAACTTGTTGATTGCATCGAGAACCGCGGTTTCACGTATCAGGCTACGATCGTAAACATTGCCGGCGGAGCCTATGAGGTCAGAGTAGATCCGGTATGACACGCGATCTCACGATCGTAGGCGGCATCTACATTGAACGATGTATTCAGCCGTTGTGGGATGCTGTCTATGGTTCGGCTGGCCGAGCGGCGTACGCAGTGCGCAATCTAGTTCCTGGGCGGATCATACTGCACTCCTATGTTTCGCCCGCGATGCTGGCGCACGCGGAGCATATGGCCTCCGACTGCGATGCGACCCTGATGCCGACCACCGCGGAGCATGATCTCAGCTTCAGCTATCTACATCCGATGTCCGTTCCGATCATTTTTCCTGCGCCGCGGGATATCAAGGCTCATGCGCCGATACCGGTAAAGGGTGATGTGGTACTTCGATTCGGAATGCTGGAGGGCGACGCAATCGTGCAAGCCGATGTCGCTGTCTATGATCCGCAATCGGCATTTGATGTAACCTCGTTTCAGGCCAACGGGTCTCGGGCACGTCGCCTGGCTGTGGTGATGAATCGCCACGAAACCGAGCAAATGACTGGTCAAGGCGATCCTTCGCTAGCAGCGAGGGATCTCATTGCAAAAGGTTTGGCTGAGGTCGTAATCGTCAAGATGGGTAGCAGTGGAGCCATGGTGACAAGTGGCTCCGGTCAGTCCGTTATCCCGGCGTACCGTTCGACCCACGTTTGGAAGCTCGGATCTGGCGACGTTTTCTCGGGCACCTTTGCTGCATTGTGGGGATGCCAGGGCATGGATGCGCCACAGGCGGCTGATCTCGCATCGCGGGCGGTGGCTCTGTATTGCGATACGCGAAGCCTTCCTGTTCCAGTTTCCTCCGATTTGCATGCGCTGAGGTACGATCCTGTCGTACCGACGAGGGGCACAGTTTACTTGGCGGCGCCATTCTTCGATTTGGCCCAGAGGTGGCTTGTTGAGGAGACGCGGGATCAGCTCCGCGCTCTTGGCGCATCCGTTTTCTCGCCTCTCCACCAGGTCGGGCCCGGGCCCGCGTCAATCGTCGGGCCGGAGGACATCAAGGGCTTGGAACAGTCAGACGCGGTGTTTGCCATCTTGAACGGCCTGGATGCAGGCACGATCTTTGAAGTGGGTTACGCCGTTAAGAAGGGCATCCCGGTCGTTTGCTTCGCGCAGAATGTCAGCGTCGAAAGTCTCAAGATGATCGAAGGGACCGGCTGCGAAGTGGTCGATGACTTTGTTTCCGCGCTGTATCGAACGATATGGAGGCTTCCGAAGGCATGAAAGCGGTTCTCATGTCCGGTGGTATGGACTCGATCAGTATTGCCTGGTGGAAACGGCCGGAGATTGCGATTTTCGTCGACTACGGGCAGAAGCCGGCCTCCGCGGAACGCGATGCGGGCCTGGCGGCCTGTCGCGCTATGGACATCCGCTACGAGCAGGTGAAAGCCGACTGCAGCGCCATTGGTTCAGGAGATATGGCGGGTACAGCTCCCAGCGTTCATGCTCCTGTTTCGGAATGGTGGCCCTTTAGAAACCAGCTCATCTTGACGCTCGCCGGTGCTGCAGCGCTGCGTCTCGGCGCGACGGAGCTGCTGATCGGGACGCTGAGGACGGACGGTCAGCATGCTGATGGTCTGCCCGCTTTCGTCGAGCAGATTTCCGATCTGATGGCGATGCAAGAGGGTGGTCTGACCGTGAGTGCGCCGGCGATTGGTCTTTCGGCGCCTGAACTGGTGGTCACCTCGGGGATAGACAAGGAAACCCTTGCCTGGGCTCACTCATGCCATACGGGAGAACTGGCCTGCGGGCAGTGTCGCGGGTGCGTTAAGCATTATGAGACCTGGAAGGCGCTGGGTTGGGATGCGCACTGAAGAGCCGACACCACGCGATACGCCATTAGCCTGGGCGCCGTACGGATTCGACATCGTCACGACGGAACTGCTGACCCGCCCCGGCCCTCCTTCCTCACGGAGCTTTGCGGATGTAATCGCCAAGCGGCGCTCGACCGTCGGCGATCCGATTACGTTGAGTTCGGTCGCCGAATTGCTGTGGTACGCAGTCGGTTGGAAAGGGTATGCGCCGAGCGGGCGGGCCGGATTGCCGATTGCATGGTCGACAAGTCCATCGTCTGGTGGGCTTCAGTCGATCAACGTCATTTGCATGCCGGATGATGGTTTGGCGCCGAGATTGTACGATCCCGTCGAACATGCGTTCTCAGTTCTCAGAGTCGACAATGAACTCGTGCGCTTGGAGAATCGCAAAGCCGTCTTATCGGTCACGGGAACGTATAACGGCTGCACATTGCGATTGGTTGGCGATCGCTCGAAACTCTACGCGGCTTACGAAAACGCTCCGTCTCTCCTGCTTCGTGATGCTGGCGCGGTCCTGGCAACTGTCTGCTTATGCGCAGAATGGCTCGGGCTTTTGGCGTGCCCGCTAGGGTTCCTGGGAGACGCGATGTTGCCCTTGTTGGGACTTCCTGACGATCGTTTCCAGGCTGTCGGAGGAATTCAGCTGTCCAGTCAGGAGACCGCGATTGTCGGATAGATCATGAGAGGCGATGGTCATCGAGCGGTTACTTGAAGCCGGTTACGATGTCACGCTTCAGCTGTTTGGCTGCAACCGAGCTGGTCTCCGGGCCTTTCTAAGGAGATCGGCCACATGGCTCGTCAACCCCACATCTCCTCGGATCCGCAAGCCGACATGGGAAGGGAGCTGCGCGAGCAGACGTCGTAATTCCTCTAGTCCGCTGGAAACTTCGAACACCTCCCACTGATCCGCTTCGCCGGGTACGAGCGTGGAAGCCGAGCTGTCAGTCGCGCCCTTGTGCAGCTGCACGATCCAGACGCGCTTGCCGTCATGCACCCATTCGAACCGCACCGGCCCCAGCTGTTCCTCGGCGAAACGATACGTCTCACGAACGTCGTGGAGTACGTTTTCAGGCAGGCGTTCCGGTAGTCGCTTGCCAACCATGAAGCTGTCTCCCTCGCCGGGAGCGCCTTCAATCACAATTTGCTTGTCTGCATCCATGATTGCGGCGCCAGCAAATGTCGCCGGTACCGCCGATTGGCACAAAACAGCCGAAATCGCTTCACCCGTTGGATCTTCCTCGGCCATGAGGCGAAACGGATCAAGCCAGCCCTTCGCCGTCGTGAACTTGCCGGGCTCTTGCTCTCGTGGGCAGGTTCTGATCCATACTTCGTTCGATGAAGTCGGCTGGCCGAAGGCGAACGGAGCAATGCGCCGAGAGATGCACGCTGTTCTTGGCACGGGAAGCCCAATGAGATTGGCGATAAGCAGGCCGAACGTCTTATCACCGATGAGCCGGCTGAACCGATTAGGCCATTTCAGTGCGGCCATAGCAGGCGCGCTATCGGAGCGCTCATACTCCCACATCAAAGTATGGCCGCGGCGCCAACCCCTGGGCTTCGGATGAATGCTGAATTCCAGCCTTCCCCGTCCGGCATCGACCGTCGCGACAGGAAAGCCGTAAACCGTTTCAAGCAGCGAAAGTCCCCAATCCAAAGGCAGGGAAGCCGTGCCGCCTTTTTCGACGCAGCGAGGCGTGTCGTCGGGTGCAAACTCGATGACGCCCCCTTGGATCACACCCGATACGCCCCCGTCCGACACGTCGACGGTTTCGTTCGCAATGACATAAAGGCCTTCAGCGGACATCTTCCGTACCAGCGCTTCTATCTGTGCGAGGTCCGACAGGCCATAGTGGAAATCGCGGCTCCTCGGGCTATCCGGGGTGAAGCTGCGCAGATTGACGGTACCTTCCGGGCATTGCTCAAGAAGGGAACGCAAGCTTTCCGCGAGACCGGAAAAGGTGCGATTGGCATCGAGGCCGGCCACACGGCTGAACTCTTGCCGGGGCTCGTCCGACCCTGGCGAATAACTTACGAATTGCGCGACGTTTCCGACCTGGGCAAGCTCGTCGAGAGACTTGTCTTTCCTGAACGACATCAACCGGGTCCTTGTACGGAAGCCTTGCCGAACGGAAGTAATGGGCCTAGGCGTTCCAGTCCAGTTGCTCCTACGGAACACTCCCGCCCTTTGACAGCCAAACACGGTTGGCTTTCCGGGGGCGCCCCGGACCTCCTGCCGGCATCCTTCCATGTTAGTGCCGTCAGCCAACCCGGAGGGCAAGCCTTGAAGCAGCGCAAACATGTGGACGAGACCGGCCCACCTGGCCTGTACGGCTACGTCTGGAGGAGGCCGCGTTCTATCCCGGCTGGAGCGGTGTTCGGCTGACGCCCATGATCTCCTAGCCAAATTTGATCTGCCGACTGTGCCAACTAGCAGAAAATTAAGGCTGGCGGCCCAAACTGAGTGGACCTTCAGCCGCGGTCTAGCGTAATGTCATACAAAGAGGATCGAATCATGACCGCCTACGCCGCCGTACTTGAGGCAAGAGATTTGGCTGAAAAGCAGGTCACTATCTTGAGGCGGGTGCTGCTGAAGAAGGGCGCTTCCGTAAAGATAGCGGGTATCTCTGCTTCGCCAAATACGAAGCGGGTAAAGCTTGTCCGCAAGAAGAAGGCCTAGCCTCTATTCCGACAGCGACTGGAAGCGCGAAGTCGACGAGGGCGGCTCCTCCGATCCTTGGCGCCTGCCCGTAGGACGTGACTACGGCAGGATCATCCACAGCGCGAGCTTCAGACGGCTACAAGGGAAGACCCAGGTCTTTCCTGGCCACGAGTCCGACTTTTTCCGAAATCGTCTCACGCACTCGCTTGAAGTGGCACAGATTGCGAGCGGCATCGCCGAGCGGTTGAACCACGTCGATCCTTACTTCAGTAAGAACAGGCTCGACCTGCGCCTGTGTGAAGCTGCCGCACTTCTCCATGACATCGGTCATCCGCCATTTGGGCACAACGGCGAGCGCGCGCTCGACGATCTCATGCGGGGGGCGGGAGGCTTTGAAGGAAACGCGCAGACGCTGCGCATCATATCAAGGCTTGAGAAAAAGGTCCGGAGAAGGACGGCCAAGGGAGACGATCGCGCGGGGCTGAATTTGACCTACCGTCTAATGGCCGCCGTTCTGAAGTACGATAGGGTCATTCCTGCGCGGCGAACCAAAGCGAGCAAGCTCGTAAAGGGCTACTACGAATCGGAAGCGGACGTCGTCCGCAACATCAAGCTGCACACGGCGGGCCGCTTTGGTCGCCGAAAGTTCAAGACCATCGAATGCTGGATTATGGATCTGGCTGATGACATTGCGTATTCGACCTATGACCTCGAAGATTCGATGAAGGCGGGCTTTCTCAGCCCTGCGTCCATTCTCGCATCCAAGGATGACTTGCTGTCCAAGGTTGCGGACAAGACGTCTGAAGAGATCGGTCGTGCGATCGCGCCGGATGATGTGCTTGATATCTTCAGCGACATTTTTGCTGCGATAAATGCCGATGACTCCGAGAATTCATTGCTCGCCTTCGTGGAGACCTTTAGGGCTTCGCAGGCGTTGAGCGAGTCGGGCTATTTCAGGACGAAACTGTCCTCGCAATTGGTTCATGAGGCCATCAACTCGGTCGGGGTGAAGCTCAACCCACAATACCCGATGCTCAGCGAGGCGTACCTTAACCATAAGGCACGCCTGAAAGTCGAGGTTCTAAAGCAGTATACCTTTGAAAGCATGATCTACTCATCGCGGGTTAAATTGCCTGAATTCCGCGGATACGAGGTAGTGAAGAGTATCTTCGAGGCACTCGCCAGCAAAAGGGGTTATCTAATGATGCCCGATGATGTGCGCGAAAACCACGCGAGTGCCTCAAACAGACCCGAGCAGCTCCGCATCATTTGCGATTTTGTTGCCGGCATGACCGATCGTTACGCGACTGAATTCTATGACCGTCTACATTCGAACGCCGGTCACAGTATGTTCAAGCCAGTCTGATTTTCGATCGCCTGTCAGCCTGCGTATCGCTGCCTCCGCAACTTCAATTGAAGCTCCTGCTAGCAATGATGTTGACCGCGCGAGCTTCTGCCGATCATCTGTTTGACCTGCCCCGCCCGTGGTCCCAGCTTCCACGCGGCCGTCGCCCTGTGGGCGAGGCGCAGAGTGATCAGCAAGCGGTTGCTGAAGTCCTAGGCGTCCGCTTTCAATGACTGCTTTCACCTTTGGCGAACATTCCAAACAAGTCAGATGGTACCAATGGTGGAGTAGCTGGACTGATAAGGTTTGGTCGCAAAGCTTATCGGTCGGTGAAATTCCATAACATTCGATTTGCGAAATCCGTGCGCGTCCAAACCGCTTCCAGCGAGGATGGTTTTACCGGCTCCCGGCTTTCCGAGCGGGCGAGCTGAACAGAGCCTGCTGCTGGTCCCATTCAGCTGGGATGCATTTCAAGAGCTGTGCCAGCTCAAGGCCGTCTGGTTGGAAACCGTTCAGGATGGCTTCGGTGATGGCCGGCGAGAGCAGGGTGAGCCGAAGCACCCGGCACAGATAGGACTCGTTGATCTTCTCGGCCTTGGCGAGCTCTCGCACTGAAGTAAAGTGGCTCGATTCAAGCATATTGCGCCAGCGATGGGCCCGCACCACGGCCTTGACTAACGTATTGTCGACCTGCGGCTTCGGCGGTGACCAGGCCTCGGCATTCGCGGGGGTGACGACGCGTTTACGACCACCCTGCCGGCGGAACGAGATCGGAATGCTGACGACCATTGTTCTTCCGTCGCGACTGAGCTTCGGTCGACCAATGGCACCGAGGGTGAGGGTGGTCGGTCGGTTCATTCGGCTGCCTGCTGGAACGGCTGCGGTTGCAATTCAGAGGAGAGCGCGGTCAGTCCATTGACCTTCAATGTGATGTCTATCCGCTCAGCATGCATGTCGATGCGTTCGACGAGCAATTCGACGATGCGCGATTGTTCTGCCGGGAACAGCTCGTCCCAAAGCTCGTCAAAACCGAGCAGCGCGCTCCGCACTTCAGCCTCGCTGGCCGCTGCGGATTGCTTGCGTAAAGCGCGCCAGGTCTGAACGATGACTTCGGGGGTTTGCAAAAGCAGGCGGACTTGATCGACGATGATCCGCTCGATCTCGGCGGCGGGCACCAACTTGACGGGGCAGTCTGACCTGCCGTGCTTCATCGCCGTCTGGCTGATGTAGTAGCGATAGAGTCGACCCGACTTTCGGGTGTGGGTTGGCGACATCGCCGCGCCGTCAGGACCGAACAGAAGCCCTTTCAGAAGGGCAGGGGTTTGCGCGCGAGCATTGCCGGCCCGCTTGCGTGGGCTTTCCTTGAGAATGGTGTGGACCTGATCCCAGAGCTTGCGATCGATGATCGGCTGGTGCTCGCCAGGATATGAGGTGCCTTTGTGAACCGCCTCGCCAAGGTAAACCCGATTGTTGAGAATTTTATACAACACCCCTTTGTCTAACAGATGGCCATACCGAGTGCGTTCGTTGGCCGCGACAAGCTCGCGAGCCAGCCGGGTGGCGGACTTGAGCTGCACAAACCGCCGAAAAATAGCTCTGACTCTCTCGGCATCGGCTTCGTGGATCAGCAATTTGCGATCATGGACTTCGTAGCCGAGCGGCGTCCAGCCGCCCATCCATTTGCCACGTCTGCGGGAGGCCGCGACCTTGTCGCGAATGCGCTCCCCGATAAGCTCGCGCTCGAATTGCGCGAACGTGACGAGGATGTTCAGGGCCATCCGACCCATCGCATCCTTGGTATTGAAGGATTGCGTGACCGAGACGAAAGTGACGCCACTGCGTTCGAACAACTCTACCAGGTTGAGGAAGTCGAGCATCGAACGCGACAGTCGATCGATCTTGTAGACGATGATCACGTCAATCTTCGCGGCTTTGACATCGGCCAGCAGGCGCTTCAGTGCCGGTCGCTCCAGGGTGCCTCCGGAAAAGCCGCCGTCGTCGTAGCGGTCCGGCACTGGAGACCAGCCCTCGGCCCGCTGACTCACAACATAGGCCTCACAAGACTCCCGCTGTGCATCGAGCGAGTTGAAGTCCATATCGAGGCCTTCTTCGCTCGATTTACGCGTGTAGATCGCGCACCGGAGCTTGCGCGTCATCGAAACACGGGCTGATAGTTCCTCGCCGAAGGAATTGGCAAGCGGCCTGTCTGCCTTCTTTGACCGGCTTCGGGACGTCATTGCCGGCCCTGCGAAGTCTTAAGGCCGAAGAAGACCCAGCCATTCCATTTGGTCCCGGTAATCTCGCGAGCCACCGATGAGAGGGACTTATACGGGCGACCCAGATATTCGAAGTCGCAGTGCCGGACAGTCACGCAATGCTCAATGCCTTCCCATTCCCGAACCAACCTGGTCCCGGCGACTGGGTGCAGCATTGGCCGCGCTTTGCGGTCAGCCGGCTTTTGGTCAGCAAATTGCCTAGCCATGGCCTTAAGCCGGTCAAGCGTGTCCCGGCTCAGGCCGCCGTAGGCCAGCTCCTGGATCCGATAGGCCAGCCGGTTCTCGAGGAAGCGGCGATTGTAGGCCGGGGGCTCGGTATCGAATAATTCGCGCCAGCGGGCCTTCAGAGCGGCTGCGGACGCATTCTTCAGGGCCGCCAATTGCAATAAAACGGTCTCTCTCACGGTGCAAAATCCTCGCATTTGCGGTCGACATCACCCCCACACCCGGCCTCACAGTCGAGCAGAGTTTTTGCAGTGTCGGGCAAAACAGGACTGGACTTCCGCGCCAAAACACGCAGGAAGCCGGACGATAGGATGATCGCGAGCTCGGTTAGGTTGTCATCGTGATTTGGAGTCATACGCCGTTACTCGGCGTAATCGTCCCGCCTGATCCAATGATTTCATATGAAACGGTAGAGCCGCGTATCGCTTCGCAATGGGACGTAGTTGGTGCGACCGTGTTGTTGTGGAGTAGTGCCAGCTGGAATCTTCCGTTTCGTCTCGGAAAGCGAAAAAATGTGCCGCTGATTCGCGGCAACGAGGTCGTTGAGCACAAGGCGTGGGGCGGGATGCTATCAGAAGCGGACAAACGCGCGCCGAATGATCTGGGCGGCCTGCCCCTGGCGGAGGCCTTCCATAGGCATGTCATCCAGGATGACGAGATAGCGGAGATAGGCCGACGAATCATGCAGGTACGGCGCGGCAATTCGGACGTGTTTCTAGAAGGGCAGTTTCCGGGGGCGTTTGTTAACTTTCACTGGCCCCTGCATATCTCCGCAGCGGATATCGCCTACGCGTTCGTAAGCTCGCCTGTTACGTTCCTGGATCGACCGCTGCCAACTCCATCTGAGCTGGAAACTGCGGCTTCAAAATTAATCGCGGATCGTCTCGCTGCGCTTGTCAGTTACCTAGCACAGGGCCAGCTCATTGCAGTTGGTACCTTCAACGCCACGGGAGTTGAGGGGCCGATCGGGACTGGCCAGTGGAGGCGCGCGGACCTTGTCATAGACGTCAAAAATAGTGCGATTTGCCAGATGAAGGATCATCGCCCCGTTGCTCTCTGGACGGGTGTCTGCCTTCAACTTCACGATCAGCATCCATCAAATGCGCAATTCGTCGTGTCCCGGCCAAATGCTGAAGAACCGACTAGGGCCCGAAAGCAGATCCAGACCAAAGAGAATTCCCGCCGTCAATGTGTAGACTGGCTCGGCGCCATGATGTCCGATCCGAGGGTCTCCCCATTGACCAACACTCAGCTATGGAGAGATGCAAAGTCGAAATGGCCAAAAACACTTAGCAAAAGAGAATTCGACAGATGCCGGGCAACCGTCCTTAGCAGCTTGAGCGAGAAGCAGAGGTATCTTTGGGGCCGCCCAGGACCCAGGCGCAAGCAGTCGTAATTCTAATCACCGCACTTCGAAATCGCGTCAGCTATTTTCAGCTCGCAAACGTAGCCAGTCTTACTGCATCGAAACCAATGCAGTAGTGACATGACCCTCGCGAATCCCACCAAAGACCCAGACGCCCTGTTGAGGGAGCAGGAGGCGGCAGACCTGCTGTGCCTCTCCATTCGGACGCTTCAATCGTGGCGCATCCGATCGGCCGGCCCACCCTTTGTTCAAGTTGGTCGAGCCGTGCGTTATCGGCGCCGCGACCTCATCGCCTGGATTGATGCAAATACCTGTGGTCGCTCTTCGGAGTACCGATCGTGAAGAATCGTCGCCTTGAGAACAGGCGTGATTGCTGGGCGGAAAACCCGCTCGAATACTCTGTTTATTTCGGTCGCGAGCGGCTTGGTCGCTTCGTTCGGTCGGGAGAGCGAGAATATCAGGCTTTCGATCAAGACGACCGGAGCCTGGGAATCTTTCGCAAGCGGAAGCAGGCTCTTCATGCCATCTACGCGGCAGTGGATGGATGCCGATGAGTTGGCAAGCTACAGCCTGGGCTATGCGCCAGAGGGTCAAGCCGCCTGCAAGCAAGCTTCTGCTGCTCGTCTTAGCGACTTATGCCGATAAGCACGGTATCTGTTGGCCTTCTCAAGAGACGCTAGCCGACGACGCGGGTATGTCGCTCGATACGATCCAGCGACATACAAAGAAACTTAAAGACCGAGGGCTTCTGTCGATTACACGTCCGCCGAAGCGTCGCGGCCAATGGCAGACTTTCGTTTATCAGCTGAGCATGTCCGCCCCTGAGGCCGGACCACAAAATGCATACCAATCGAAGAACGCGGATCGGCCGCTCCGCACGACGCCGAGTGATCGCGGAGGTAACCGTCCCGCGACCTCTGGCAACTTAGCAAAGGATTATGGCGGTGAACGGAGGGCAGCATCAGGAAGCCTCATCGAAGCCGCAGATCGCCTCATCCAAACGATTAGGTCTTTCGACGCCGGACCGCGCCATGGTTCGGGCGCCCGCCAGGCCGCGGCGAGGACGATTAATGTAGACGGGGGGGCGTCGGATTGCGGCATGGCCGCACCGCATACAGAGCGCCAGCCAGGCCGCACAGCTATGCGGCTTAAACCTTCAATAGAACCTTTAAGAGAACCGTCAGCAGCAACACCAGCGAACGATGCCGGGTCAAGACTGCAGGATTTCCGGGATAAGCAAGAGCCAACAGAGGTTACGCAGAACCGTATAGCTTGCAGGTTAGGGCCTGACGGTTGGGTGCTTCTGGGTGAACTCGACACGGCAGAGCTGGGGCGCCTTACGGCGTTGGAGCGCCGTCACCAGCTCGACGACGACACTTTAAGACTCACGATGCTGCGCGCGCGCTCCGCGCGTCAGCAATGAAGGCATTACTAGCCGGGGGGCGGCCAAAACTTGGAGGGTTACCTTGTGGACCGGTCCTCTAGTGACGGATTTTTTGCCGCAAAATTCCGCGGAATTATTTTTTGTGTGCGCGCGGTGCAGCGGAGCTTCGCGGGCCGCAACACGGCGAAAAAATCATAAGCGGCGCGATCGAAGAAGCAGTCGCGAAATTCCCTAGGGGGGGAGGGCTGCAGATCGGGACGAAATGGGGAATGACGAATGAATGAACAAGATGCGCCAGGTCTGGAATTGGGGACCGCTCTGCAAGTCGAATATTGGCCACTCGACCGATTGATCCCATATGCGCGCAACGCGAGGACGCACAGCGCCGGACAAATTGCTGAGATCGCCGGCAGCATTCGTGCTTTCGGCTTCTCAAATCCTATCCTGGTCAGCGAGGCTGGCGACATCATAGCCGGCCACGGTCGGCTGGCTGCGGCCCGAAAGCTCGGACTGACCGAGGCACCAGTGGTCGTTCTTCATGGTCTGACAGAAGTTAAGCGGCGGCAACTTGTGCTCGCCGACAATCGGATTGCCCTGAATGCCGGCTGGGATGCCGAAATGCTTGGCCTTGAGTTGGCCGATCTATCGGGGATGGGCGCCGATCTTTCGACCCTCGGCTTCAGCAGCAAGGAGTTGGCGAGAGCGCTTTCGCGAGTGGAAGGTGGCCTGACGGACGAGGACGAGATCCCCGAGGTAGCCGAAATCGCCGTGTCGCAGCCAGGCGATATCTGGCAATTGGGCGCCCATCGGATTGCATGTGGCGATAGCAGGGAAGCCAGCTTGGTGGAGTCGCTCTTTGGTGGCACAGCGCCCCAGTTGATGGTCACGGACCCACCCTATGGTGTCGAATACGACCCGGAATGGCGGCATCGCCGAGGGGTCAATACCTCTGCGCGCAAGGGAAAGATCCGCAACGATGAGATCGCGGATTGGACCCCCACTTGGAACTTGTTCCCCGGCGAGATCGCCTACGTCTGGCACGGTGCACTCCGTTCGTCGATCGTCGCCGAAAGCCTCGTCAAAAGCGGCTTTACGGTCCGGGCGCAGATCATCTGGGCCAAGGAGCGTCTGGTGATGAGCCAGGGCGACTACCACTGGCAGCACGAGCCCTGCTGGTACGCGGTGCGAAAGAAGGGCTATTGGACCGGCGACCGCAAGCAGACCACGTTGTGGACGATCGGTAGCGGTGGGCAGGACGCTGAAACTCGGCACGCTACCCAAAAGCCGGTCGAGTGTATGCGAAGGCCTATGCTGAACAATTCCGGCCCTCGCCAGACCATCTACGAACCGTTTCTGGGTAGCGGGACCACGCTGATCGCAGCGCAATCGTGCGGTCGAGTTTGTTTTGCACTCGAGATCGATCCGCTCTTCGTCGACCTTGCGATCCGTCGCTGGCAGACCTTTACGGGCGAGAAAGCGAAGCGTGCGAGCGACAGCGCCCTGTTTGACGCCCTCGCGGCGGAGGCGTCGTCAGTTGGAGAAAAGTCGTGATGCGCGGCCGCCGCCCGAAGCCGACCAGGATCAAGGCGTTGACCGGCAATCCTGGCAAACGCCCTCTCAATCCCCATGAGCCAAGGCCCGAGCCCGCAATGCCAGATTGTCCCCCTCAGCTAAGCCCTGTCGCCAAGCAAGAATGGCTTCGTCTAACCGCGGAGCTGTCCAAGCTGAACTTAGTTACACACCTGGACCGCGGTGCGCTTGCCACCTATTGCGGAGCCTACGCGCTTTGGGCGGAAGCGATGGAGCAGATCCAGAAATACGGGACGATGGTGAAGTCGCCGACGGGCTATCCCATCCAGTCGCCGTATCTCTCGATTGCCAACAGGCAGGCAGAGCTCATGATGCGCATTGCGTCAGAGTTCGGCTTTACGCCGGCAAGCCGCAGCCGGATATCAGCGCCTCCACCTGATCAGCTGCCGCTGCTAGAGCTGGCGGCAGAGGAGTATGAGGAAGACGTTGTCGATGGCGGGGGGTAGTCAAAACTCTAGGAATTGATACCCCGGACCGGTCTCCCTGGTTCACGCGCAAAATCCAGGAATTCAATACTAAAAGCCACTGGTCGAGTCGCTGATGTTGGACGGGTGGGGGGTAGTCAATTCCTCAGCGCCACTCGCGCTGCGGACCGGCCCCACTTTCATTCAGGGATTTTTTTCCTGGTGGCGCGGATTTTCGGAAAGTGCCGTTCGGAGTTTGTGCAAGCCTAAGTAACGGCAAAGGCAAAAAGCCCGCTCGTTCTGGTACTTAGCAGGGCCGACAATTGGATGTGTTGTAACCGGTGTTCGCCGCTGCGGCCGAATTTGACTATTTATTTTCAGCCGATCTGAATTCGTCCGCTTCGCGTGCAAAAACTGTCGCGAAATTAGGTAGGGGGGAGGTCAGTCCGGTCAGGCTAGGAAAATAGCGGCATCCTGGCAGTGCTTACAATCTGCTCGAAAAACGGCTCATCGCGCTCATGATCTGCATGCGCGGTTCAACGTCTTGGAGATAGATGGCAGTCTGCAGAAACTTGACCTCTGCAGCCTGGTTTGCTTCGTCGACATCGACGTACCAGGACCGCGGCCCTCCATCGGAGCCATCGCTCCAGCGATAGCCCCGCTTCTTCAACATGTCTTTCAATTCAAATGGAGAGTGCTCGGCCCAGATCCGAACAGTCTTGCGGCGAGCCCGTTCGAGCAGGATGGCGAAGGCGGATCGGTTCAGCTTTGGGATATCCGACGCCAAGATCTCTATCAACGCCCTGCAATCATCTATGGCACGATGTGCTTGATGGAACAGACCGACGCCGGCCAAGAGGTATCCGAGACGAGATCCATCGAAGCCGTGTTTACGCCACTCAACTTCCGTTGCTGAGCACGCCCAAGGCCTTCGTTCGAAAACTGGCCAGTAGCGTTCTGCGAACTTTCGGTCGAAGCTTGCATTGTGGGCGACGATCAGCGCAGCATCCGCGACGAATGACGCAACGGCATCCGGATCGATGCGATTCCGGGACACCATTTCATCGGTGATCCCGGTGAGTTCGGTGATTTCGTCCGGGATTGGGATCGACGGTTCGTTGAAGGACGAAATGACGTCGGTTATGGCTGCTATTCTGTCGTCAGGCAGATAGGTGAACTTGACCATGGCAAGTTCGATGACTTCGTCCTGTGCAGCGTTCAGGCCGGTTGTCTCGACATCGATGAGAATGCCTGTCCTGGTTATCTGCCCATTGGATGCAGCGAATTCGTTCCGCGGGAGAAGCTTGCGGAGAACGCGGTAATCGGGAGACCGAGCTAGCATCTCGGCCATTCTTGCCAGATCGATGTTTTCCGACGACATGATTTCGACCGTCTATTGCGGGAAGGCGCAACGTCGAGACCCCAAGTCTACAATCGCGCGCACCATGGTCAAAGGCAGCACCGAGCGACTGAGGCTCGTCTGGGCTTCACCGCTGTTGCCAATAGAGCAGCACGCCTAACGGGGCTAGCGCTGAATCCGGAAATGAGAGCGTGCCTCGGCGATAAGATGGGCCTGCCAGCCATCATTCCGCGCTTGCATTCTAACGGCCCTCCTAGCTAATCGATCGCAGGACGCTCCAAAAGCCACATTTGATGGTAGCAATGCGCATTATTCCCAACGAGTTGTTGTCCACGTCCGATCTAATCATCGACGCTGTGTATGAGGGTGGTGCCAGCGGAAATGCCGCTGACGATCCGATTTCGAAGCTTCTACAAGGGGTTGGGAACCAAGGAGGTTTTCGTGCAGCCGGACGCGGCCGGGACAGGACACTCGTTGTTCTCTATACGAGCGGTGCCGATCAGGATTGGCCGGACACGCTGGACTTGAACACGGGTCAGTTCGTTTACTTCGGTGACAATAAGACGCCTGGACATGAACTTCATGATACCGGGCGTGGCGGCAATAAAATCCTGAGGCGCACTTTTGAACTTCTGCACGCATCGCCCCCGATACGTGAGAAGATCCCAACCTTCCTCATCTTCAAAAAGTATCCAACGCCCGCCAGCAGCCGATCGGTGCAATTCAAAGGTTTGGCGGCGCCTGGGTTTGCTGGCCTGCCATCAACGGCCGATCTCGTTGCCGTCTGGAGAACAACGGAAGGGCAGCGGTTTCAGAATTACCGCGCCGTCTTCACTGTGTTGAATATACCGGTTGTCGAACGTTCGTGGCTACGGGAGTTGAGCAACGGGAATAGTGTTGGCTTGGCTTCCGCGCCGCTCGCTTGGCAGAGTTGGGTAAAAACCGGACGTGCGCAAGCCTTGGCGTCGGAGAGTACGACATCAATCAGGAGTGTCGATCAGCAGCGGCCCGATAGCTTCGTGAAGGCAGACATATTGAGGGCCGTGTTCGAGTACTTCGAGCAGGCGCCAGTTGCATTCGAAGCATTCGCTGCTCGTGTCTTTCAAATGCATGATCCGCGTGTGATCGTCGACACCATCACGCGAAGCAGCGTTGATGGAGGCCGAGACGCCGTTGGTCGATACCTGCTAGGTCTGGCGGAGGATCCGGTCTACGCCGAGTTTTCGCTCGAAGCCAAGTGCTACCAACCGGGGTTGGATGGCGCGCCGATCAATACCGTGGGAGTTCGAGAGGTTTCGCGGTTGATTTCTAGGATTCGCCATCGGCAGTTTGGGGTGCTTGTGACCACATCGGTCATCGCGCGCCAAGCCTATGAAGAAGTCCGCGAAGATCGCCATCCGATCATATTTCTCAGCGGAAAAGATATAGCCGAAATTTTGGTCGCGAATGGATTCAGTACGTCGGCTGCAGTACGCGCATTGCTAGATACGGAATTTTCGCTGGCGCCGAGTCCCTCATAGGGCGCGGTGCTCAAGAGCGGACGATCGATGCAGCTTAGCCGGTCTCTGCGTCGGCCACTGGCCGATTTATTCGGTAACATCTCATTTGCGAATCCAAATGCGATAACCGTATCGGTCGGGCAAACGATAGAAGGCATCCTCGTCTACGGCAGAGCGCCGCCGGCGGCCAGATCCGCCTGCATAGCAGTTAGAAATCGAAATGCGAGCGGGGGGAGGCCAGTATAGATTTCGCGGGCTTCTTCGGCGAATTGCCGCGCCAAGAACCAATCCTGAAAAGATCGATGAGCGAAGCGCAGAAGCCTTTCCCGGGTTCTTGGATCGCGACCGCCCGGTTGCAGCAAGGAGTGCATCGCGACATCTTCAATTTGAACAAAAGGGATCCCCAGGCGGGCAGACAGTTCCCGCAGCGTCCCTTCCGCAATCGTGTCGCGATGTATCGCCGAGCGCTGGCCTGGAGGGCCGGAGACATCCAGCATTTGGTCCGCGGCTTCCTGCATCAAACGGATCAGCATTTCCTTAGCTTCATCATTACCGAACCGGTCGGCGATCTCCGATGGTCGTGTCTGCATTCCGCGAGCGGCGGGACTGATGCGGTCGATATCGAATTTGTTACGGAAATATGTCCCATAGAGACGATGAAGGTTGTGCGCCGGCTCTTTTCCCAACCATACATCTTCGGCCAGCATTCCAAGAAACAGTGGGCGCTTGGGAATATCGCCATAAACCTCGGAGTACCGACCGGACGCAACAAGCTGCCGAAGGAGCTGGTAACCCAAGGATGGATCGCCGCCACGGGCTGCTGCAAAGATATCAAGGAACTGGAGAATGAGCATTTCGTTCCAATCGTCCAGAGCAAGGCGCTCGAATTCAGGTCCTGTCTTGAGCCTCTCATTAGGACGAAAATCTGAACCGCGAACATGGATGAGTTCGTCCCGCGCCGATAGAACAGCCGGAATGCCGAGATCGGCGATACATCCCCACAGCCGCGCAAGACTGTTCGGTTGGAAGGCGTACGAACTTTCGTCCAGGCCGTCTATGACCAGAAGCCAGTCTGTTGAGCGAGTTAACAGGTCGCGCAAGACGCCTCTGAACATTAAGAGCGCGGCGGGGCTCAAGTCGCACTCGTCGGGGATGATGAACTGCAGCAAGCTATCGGCGAGTCCAGAGGCATTTGTAAACGCCTGGCTGCCCAAGAGAGCAGCCGGGGCGTATATCAAATGACGGCCAGTATCGATCCACCGTTGCGAAAGTACCTGCAAGGTCGTGGTTTTGCCGAAACCAAACTCGCTCGTCACAAGGAATTTAGGCGCGTTTCGGTATTTGCCGGTCTGGTTCTCCGCAATTCCCTCGAAAAAGGAAACAAGGCGGTTCATCAGGAACGAATCCGCATCGCGCGAATCGCCATTGAAAGGCGCACCGCCGATGTGCCGGACTATCTCCATTCGCTCTTTGTAGAATTCAAATAGTTCCGCGCGCCTGTTTTCAGCCCACGAGGACAAACGCGCCGTTGCAAGTTCTTCAAGTCGCTTCATTAGCCGGGATCTGTCGAGCAGCTCGACCTCGCTGGCCTTGCCGCTGTCAACCAGCTCCAAGAGGCTGGTCTCCAGTTCATCACGCAGAGTGCGGATTTTGATCGGGCGATTTATCGCTAGCCAGTATCTCGCTACTTTCGGCCCCTTGTCCTTGTACTTCGCGATTTCAGCGAGACATTGGCGATGCTGGTCATCGCCGTACTCGACGACCTCAAATCCCTTGCATTGGATTGCGGTGCTGATCGATTCCTCATTCGCATCGAGGAGGAAGGCATCGACACCAAGTCGATCCAGTTGTCCAAGGCGCTTGGTCTCGGCGCTCCCGTCTACCAACTCGCCGAGCACCAAGGCGAAATAGCCTTGGAAGTCATGGCCGGACCGGGTCGCCAGTTCAGCCGCAATGCTTTTCATCTGATCTACCTGCCCGATGTTTTGAGCTGCATCATAAGCTTTACGTTATAGTCTCAGTACCGAGAATTGCAGCCTTGGTCGTCCGCACATCTCGCGAATTAGCCTGGTCAGAAATAGTGCCCATGCCCAGCCACCGTGATCACACCTGTTGCTTGATAGCCTATCGCGCACTACTATCGGTAGCATTGACTCGAAGCAGCTGGGTTCTGTGAGGAAACTGTCGATCCCCCGATTGCCGATGCCTAACTGCATTTCCATTGACTTATTAGGCCATGAAAAAGCAAAGCAGCGTTCAAAAGAGTACCTCACTCAGCAAGAGCCAGCTGAAGAAGAAGCTGACGCAGATTATTCTTGCGCAGGGTAATGTTTTCATCAAAGACCTCCTTCGCTCGAACAATGTCCCGATCGGTAGCACCAAGGCAGACTTCGCCGAAAACTTGGATGAAGCGATTGACGCCGGAGTCCTCACTCAAGAACTGATTGAGAACTGGCTAGCGGAGATCGAGGGGTGGGGTAATCAGCATGTCTACCTCTTCGAGCCACCGTCGATCTCACGCGCGCGCATTCGTCCGACACTTGAAGCGTCGAAGCATGCTGGACTGCTGGAGCGGAAGGTTAGCTATGAGTTTCCCAACAAGCTTACGCTGAGTACTGTCAGTTTCTCAGAAGATCATCTTTCTATCGCCTGGCAGCGCGGCCGGGGCGGTTGGGAGCGTGCGAAATCGAAGGACTATCGTCGCGATGAAGGCGCAGACACTTTCGAATACAGGGCCTACCGAGAACGATTTGACCGTAGCCTCGTACGCTTTGAATGGCGGCCAGGGGATCCGTACTGCGCCGTAATGCTCCAACTGCCGAACGAAGGCGAAGAACATACGCAAGCTCTAAGCCAAGTCTGGGGAGACTTGAAAGAACTGGGTCTCGCGCGAAGCCCGCTTACAAAAATCCGTCTCGGCTCTGCATTCAAGAGACTTAGCCGGAGGACGGACGCTACTGTTCAATCAACGCGTCTGCTGACTCAAGGTGGGCATGTCGACCTCGTTTCAACCCTTAGCGGAGGCGGCATTGATGCCGTAGAAGCTGTACGCAACGTCCGTCGCGGTGTCGAAGACGAAAGTTTCGCAACCGCGGACGGCATGTTTAGTTTCGCGGTAGAAAAATACACGCAGCTCAGTCGGACTATTAAGATGGAGGGCTATGGACTTGAGAGCCGCTTGCGGATCTGGGTTCAGTGCAAGCGGGATGACGTGTACACCATCCTATCGGTGATCTGGAGCAATAACTCGCCATGACCGAGGACGACCTTCGCGCGCGCTTTGGCGAGCAAGCGGTCGATGCACTTATTGCGCTGCTACGGTCTGGCCAGACGCCCGAGATCGACCCGCAGGTGTTCGAAGTCGGATTGGCCGAAATAGGCATCGAAATCCAGGGTAGTCAGTTACTCGATGCTGCGGCCGAAGCCCGCCTTGTTGAGCGAATATCGACCTGGCGATGCCCCGAAGCGAGTTGTCAAAGGATCATTGACGCGGATGCCCTTACTAACAATCAATGTCCTCATTGTCGCAGTGACTTCCGTGAGACAGGCAATCGCCCTGTCGATGCTTTCGTATACCGCAGTCTAGGGGCAGTTAGCCGTAGCGTTCCGTGGCTCATCGCGATTCATGGCTTCAACACGCGCGGGTCGTGGCAGGAAGACTTTAGTTGGCGGATCGCCAATCGGTTCAAGTACCATGCGCCAGTCTTGATCTACAAATACGGGCTCTTGCGCTTCGGAGTCTTGCTTCGTTGGCGGCACGAGATGTTGGCTCGACGGCTCGATCAGCGTATCCGCGAAGCCGTTGCGCACGCGCGAGAGAATCAGATCGAAGAGCCGCCCGATATCGTTATTCACAGCTTCGGCAGCCAGTTATTTCGTCTGTTATTAGAAATGCCCGAGGCCTCTGATCTAAAGTTCGGTCGGGTGATTGCTGTCGGTAGCGTCATTCGACCGGATTTCGACTGGTCGGCTTGTCTACGGAAGGGCCAGGTCGAAGCGGTGCTGTGCCAATGTGGCGCACTGGATGGGGCCGTCCCCTTCGCACAATTCTTCATTCCCAACGCCGGTCCCGGCGCTCGGCACGGCTTCATGGATCCGGCTGTTATCAACGTACGAGATGATAAGTATGGCCATTCAACTGCCTTTGCGGCAGAGGAACTCGCCCGCAATCTCGCTCACGGTGGACGATGGGATAGATTCTTTCGGGAGCCGCTAGCAACTTTCTCAGATCCGTCGCGGTTTGAGCCAGGCCCGTGGTCACCCGCATCCGGGTTGATATGCGGTTTCACTCGCCTGTGCGCTATTTTGCTGTGCGGCGCAGCAGTGCTTGCACCGGCTCTTCTGTTGGTGAGCGCGTTATGGCACTAGCGTTAGGAAATACGAGCGTCCATTGACCGACCTCTTCCATAACATCTGATCTGCGACTGAGCCGGCTTACCGCTTTGCCCTTTCTTGAAAGCCATTGTTATTCGTTGTTCTCAATCTAGCATGGCTACGCCATATGAGCCACGCGGAGTCGAACCGCGACCGCTCCGAGTGAGTCACCAGACATAGGCTGGCGGACTTTCACCGCCTGGGGAATCGAATCCCATCACGCGTTTGCCCCAGCGGCATGGATCGAGCGGCGAACCCTTCTGGTCCAAACTAAATATACCGCATCTTCGTCCCGAAAATACTTCAGGTGGCATGACTAAGTATTTGCCATCCGCCGCCTCTGCGCTAAAACGATCCACGCTGGGGACCACACATGGCGCAAAAGCCGTTCCACGAAGCTCAACACAAGGACATCAGCGACACTCCAAATCTTAAGGGGTTGTCGGATGAGCAGATCGTTGAGGCGATGAAGGACTGGGTGCTTTCGAATTTCGAGGACCCTGTTCATTCCACTCCTCACGACTCGGGTGAGGGCGGGTATCAATATATCTGGGGCGGGCCATACGAAACTCGTGACATCGTGGAAACGATGTTCGGGGATGAAGTGTCTGAAGAGATTATCGAGGAGGTGGTTTCCGACCTTGAAGACGAGACAAGCGAGTGGGTGCCGAACTCTAATAGACGGGAGCCACCGGACGAATACGAGCTTGACGAAGACAATGGCGGCGATGGTCTCGACGAGGCCTATGACCTTGTGCTCCAAGAGGTCGAGAGCCTCCAATCGCTGCTGGCGCAAATTCCAGAGCCCACGCCCGGGATCGGACACAACTATCCGCCCGAAGCCATTGAGGACGTGCCCCCTCTAACACAGGCCGACAAGCAAGAACTGACCACTGCACTAGAGACGCTGAAGGCCCAAACGGCCGCACCGGCAGACAATGGAGCAGCGGCAACAGCAGCGGTCGCCGTAGTTGAAGAAAAGCGAAAGACACTAGCCGCTTGGCTCGCGGAAAAAGCTGACGCGTTCGTATTCGAAGTTGTTAAAGAGGCGGGTAAGGAGCTGGGCAAGTGGGGCATGCGGACGCTCATTGCCTCGGTTGTTGCCCATATGTCGGGCTTGGACCAGGCTGTTTTGAACTGGCTATCCAAGCTGCAGTAACGCTCAAAGGCGGTACTTGAAATTCGCGATACCCTTGTCGCCATGATGCAGGGCACGCAGGTCGTCCCGCCGTGACGCGTCTTGATGTATTTATGTATTTGCGTTCGCGCGCGCAGGTCATGATAGGCGATGCTTTACCGAGTTTACTTAAATCGTCGCTGTACTACTGCTCGCGAGGACGACGGTTAAGCTTGTGACGAACTCAACGTACATTTCGGCGCCTCGTTGTTTGCGACGCCAGAGGTCCCAGCGCCAGGCTCAAGCTCTCGCTCTAATGTGGTGTAACTAGGAGTTCGGCTGGCTGGTACGTTCATAACGCAAAGGTCGTGAGCGCTCGGTTCAGCGGTGGTTGGGGATGGCTAGATGCGCTTTAAAAGTCCGAACAATCAGAAATTGCACTAATCTGAGCCCCGCTCAGCCCCAATCGGTGGGGCCCGGGCGGCGAACAAGGCGCGCTTTTAGGAGGATCAAATGGTCGTGGCAGTTGGCGGGACCTCTTCGGCACCGGTCAAAGTAAGCTTGCCAGACGGGAGCATTTTTCAAGTTCAGGTTAGAGATGCTGGAGGAAAAGCCCAGGTTGGCATCGGAATACTAGCGTTTTCAGATCTTACGAAATCGATTGAGGGAATATCGGCATCTCTCATGGACACGGTGAAGAAGGTTAGCCCCAGCAAGGTGGCGATAGAGTTTGGTATCGAAGCGAGCATAGAGGCAGGGAAGTTAGTCGCGCTTCTATGCAACGGTGAGACGACCGCCAACCTCAAGATAACTTTAGAATGGGAATCTAAGAAGGAATGAGCGCTGCGCTGGTCGCCTCTGGCGGTTCGGGTGGCGATCCGCTGATAGAATTACTGATAAAGGAGTGTTGTGTGCTTGTCCTGGGCAGCCGCCCGGGCACCGGTTTCTTTGTTACGCCGAACAAAATCATTACTTGTGCTCACGTTGTCGGTCCCTTGCAGAAGGGAGCTGAGGTCGGCGTGAGGCGAAACAGCGAGCAGTTCACCGCAACTCTGATTGATATTCTCCCTCACGAAAATGATGATCTGGCACTGCTTCATGTTAGCGACCTAACTGGCCTACCGGTGCCTCTTGGTGCCGACGTTTCGGTTGGCGATCCGCTTTACGCGTGCGGCTTCCCAGAAACGGGGCTTGGTCAGGGCGTTGACGTGTTCGATGCGAAATATGAGGGGAGGACCGAGCCTGCCGACGATCGCCAACCGTCGCCTCGGAGATACCTGCACAAATTCAAAAATGCGCACGTTGTCTCAGGCTTTAGTGGAGGTCCAATTCTAAACGCGCGTACCTGCCGGGTGATTGGAGTCGTATCCCACACCCGTTCTGCTCAGAGCGCAATCGGAGGATGGGCGATTCCGACGGAGTTTGTCCTCTCGGCGTTTTCGCTTTTACACGATGCTCGGGTCGCACATGGAGAAGCGGGGCCCCGATGGGAAGCCGCAGCTAAAAACTTTAAGAGATCGCCTGACGAAGGCAACTTAAGAGGAGGCCAGATTGTCCAATATTTTTGGGTTGGATCCGGCATTCATATTACAGCAACGGGAATGTCCGATGCGCGCGAACCATCTCTTGCATGGATAGATCTGCCGAGTGACTCGGAAGCAGTTTTCCCGCTCCTTTCATGGCGTGTTCGTTTAGCAGATCTTGTTGGGCGAGCCCGGGAAAAAGACGCGCTCCTCTCATGGTCTCGATCAGGAGCTGGCGCTCGAATTAGACTCCTTTCAGGCGGTGGGGGAGCAGGAAAAACACGGCTTGCAGCAGAGATAGCGGACACCCTGCGGGCCGAGAGGTGGACAGCTGGCTTCGTGCGTCCTGATGATCCAATCACTGTACCTGTGCGGAGCGCCGGACTACTGCTAATCGTTGACTACCCTGAAGAGCAGCTCGACAGTGTGAAGAAGCTGCTCAGGGACCTCACCACAGTCGAACTTGGCAACGTCTCAGTCAGATTGCTTATGCTTAGCAGGCAGAGTGCCGAGTGGTGGCTTGAGATAGTAGAAGCTGCGCACGCCAGTCACCTATTCGACTCTTATGAAATTGAATTGAGGGCCTTAGGTCAGGAGGAAGCTTACTTCGCTTTCCGGCAATCTATTCAGCGCCTTAAAGCTAGATATGACCTCGAGATACCCGAGGTCAGCTCAGCGGAATTCGGTGTCTGGTTCGCGCGAGATCCAGGCTTGCATGGATTGCCGTTGTTAGTTCCAGCCGTGTCAGTTTATCTATCGCGCCCCAATGCGACTCTTGGGCTTGGAGGTGGTCAAATTGTCGGCGCGCTGGCGGAGCGCGAAAGAAGCCGCCTTGACAACGCTGGAAAATCGCTGGGGTTGTTCAACAAGAGTCCATCGCGATTGCTTGGGCTTGCTGCAGTACCTGGTTCGCTTGATGTCGACATGGTTCGGCGTTTGGCCAATCCAGAGTATGAGATTGGGCTTCCCACCGCGGATCGATTGGTCGATTTGTTGTCCAAACTTCCTTGGTGGAGGAATGGCCGCATCGCGGCGCCGAAGCCGGACGTATTGGCCGCCGTGCTCCTAATCAAAGTGCTATCTGAGCGGCGTGACGTCGCATCAGAATGGATGTGGGCTATAGTTTCTTGCAGCGACAATCTCACGGACCAGCTGGGAAGACTTCTCTATGACTTAGGCACAATTGATCAAACGTATAGAACAACATTACAAGAGATACTGATCGAGATGATTGAGCGGTCTCCGGCCCGTTCGACCTCCCTGCGTTACATGATCGAATCTAAGCGACTGCCGAGAGGATTGATTCCTTTAGCTGCCGCGGCCTGCCGATCATTGCTTGGCAGCTCTCTGCCGGAAGAGGAGGAGGCAAAGCTACTAGGATTTCTTTCGATTAGACTTGGGGAGGCTGGCGAAAGAATGGAGGCGCTAGGGCCAATCAAATCTGCAATCAAAATCTATCGCTCGTTGGCTCTTAGGGACCCTACACGGTTTGAGGCGGAGCTGGCTTCGAGCTTACATACGGAGTCTACGCGTCTGAGTGATGCTGGGGAGCGTGTGGCGGCGCTCGGGCCTATCCGCGAAGCTGTCAACATTCGGCGTCAACTTTCCTTTAGGAACCCCTCCGAATTCGAGCCCGAGTTCGCGGATAGTCTCAATAATTTGTCCAATCGACTTGTTGAAGCCGGCGACTGGACAGCAGCACTGCCGCCTTTAAGAGAGGCCGTAGAAATTCGGAGACGGTTTGCGTCCCTTGATCGCTCGAAGTTCGGGCCAGATCTTGCTAGCAGTCTTCAGAATCTTTCAAATCGACTGCGCGATGTTGGCGATCGCGTGGGCGCGCTCGCCAGAGCTCGGGAGGCTGTTGAAATAAGGCGAGGTTTGGCAGACCAAGATCCCACTCGCTTTGAGTCTGAATTGGCATCGGCACTAAATACGTTATCAGTGCGCTTGAAGGATTTGGGCGATCATAAAGGCGCGCTATCTTCCTTTCGTGAAGCGGTAGAGATTCGCCGCCGCTTGACTTCGGAGGCACCTGCTCGGTTTGAAAGTGAACTCGCCCAAAGCCTCCAGAACGTATCCGAATTGATGAGCGCGATGGGGGAGCATGACAATGCTTTGGCTCCTATTGTCGAGGCCGTAGGGATACGCCGTCGGCTGGCGGAACGGGAAAAGGCCCGGTTTACACCCGATCTCGGATGGGGACTGAACACTCTAGCAATTCGACAGAGAGAGGCCGGTGATAGATCAAGCGCCTTAAAAACAATTCAAGAAGCCCTTGAGATATGGCGCCAACTTTCGGCCACGGAAGCTGCTCGATTTCATCGCGAACTAGCTTGGGCACTTCGTATTTTGTCTGATTGTCTTGCAGAGTCTGGCAGACGTATCGACAGCTTGCGTCCATTATATGAGGCGCTCGAGATTTCGCGCCGTTTGGCTAAACAAGAGCCGGTGCTTTTCGAGCCTGAGTTAGCGTGGGGCTTGAACGCGCTTGCAATTCGCTCAGCCCAAGCTGGCGCTCGAGGCGAGGCCTTGGCCGCGATCAACGAGGCGATCGGAATTTGGCGCCATTTAGCCGAAGTTGGCGCAACCATATTTGAGAGTGATCTCGCTACCGGTGTTCAGAACGCGGCTGTCTTCGAAGCCGTTCTCGCCGCTGGTCTTCGAAATCTGGCTGATCGTTTAGGAGATTGCGGTGACTGGGGTGGAGCACTGGGCAGTCTGCGCGAATCCGTTGATATTTGCCGCGGCATAGTTGCCCAAGAGGCTATCTCATACGAACCCGAATTGGCCGCAAGTCTAAACAATTTCTCTACGCGTCTAAGGAACGCTGGTGACCTTGGAGGAGCGCTGGCTTCGATTCAAGAAGCTGTGGTGATCCGGGAGCGACGAGCGTTAGAGGAACCTCGGCGATTTGAACCCGCTCTTGCGTTTAGTCTCACCAATCTTGCGTACCGTTTGAGCGATGTCGGCGACCGCATAGGTGCACTTGTACCTGCTCGGAAAGCCGTTGCAATCTGGCGCCGGCTTAGCCAACAAATGCCCGCCCGCTTTGGTGCGGACTTGGCATCCGGACTGCGCACCCTCTCTGATGTATTGAGAAGCGCGGGTCGTCCTGGTGAGGCCCTCACCGCTATCCAAGAGGCCGTTGAAATCTATCGCCGACTGGTGTCGAAAGAGCGTGAGCGCTTTGAGCCCGATCTCGCTTGGCGGCTGACTGATTTGTCGGTTCGGCTCGGCGATGTTGGTGATCGCACCGCCGCCGTTGCCACGGCGCGGGAGGCCGTTGAAATCTGGCGTCGACTTGCGGAACAGGAGCCGGCTCGTTTCGATGGGGACTTGGCCTCGGGCTTGCGCACGCTGTCGGATCGTTTGCAAAGTGCAGGTCATTCCACTGATGCGCTCACCGCTATCCAAGAAGCTGTCGAAATCTATCGCCGTTTGGTGTCGAAAGAGCCCGCTCGCTTTGAGCCCGATCTCGCCTGGCGGCTGACGGATCTGTCGCTTCGGCTCCGCGATGTAGGTGATCGGCCGGCGTCCCTCTCCCCGATGCGGGAGGCTGTTGAAATTTGGCGCCGGTTCGCGGAACAGGAGCCGGCTCGTTTCGATGGGGACTTGGCCTCGGGCTTGCGCACGCTGTCGGATCGTTTGCAAAGTGC
>NZ_JBVVPM010000028.1:0-1475 GCF_055811255.1 Bradyrhizobium sp. MI1.11 | reverse complement strand
CTGACGGATCTGTCGCTTCGGCTCCGCGATGTAGGTGATCGGCCGGCGTCCCTCTCCCCGATGCGGGAGGCTGTTGAGATCTGGCGTCGACTTGCCGAACAAGAGCCATTCCGTTTCAAGACGGACCATGCATCCGGGCTGCTCAATCTCTCTCTTCAACTGCAAAGCGGCGGGGACCGCGGCGGAGCAATCATTGCAATAGAGGAGGCCGTGGAATTGCATCGCCGGCTTGCCGAACAGGAACCGGCTCGCTTCGATGTGGACCTCGCATTTAGTCTCCAACACCTTTCGAGCCGCTGTCGGGATGCCGGGCAATACGCGGGGGCTCTCTCCGCTGCTCAAGAAGCTGCCGATATCTACCGGCGCTTGGTGTCGGAAGAGCC
Source organism: Bradyrhizobium sp. MI1.11 (assembly GCF_055811255.1). Classification (NCBI taxonomy): domain Bacteria; kingdom Pseudomonadati; phylum Pseudomonadota; class Alphaproteobacteria; order Hyphomicrobiales; family Nitrobacteraceae; genus Bradyrhizobium; species Bradyrhizobium sp. MI1.11. Next base: position 1,092 of record NZ_JBVVPM010000028.1, on the reverse strand, counting down.
AGCTCGCTTTGAGCCCGATCTCGCCTGGCGGCTGACTGAACTGTCGTCGCGGCTTGGCGACGTTGGTGACCGCACCGCCGCCGTTGCGACGGTGCGGGAGGCCGTTGAAATCTGGCGCCGGCTCGCGGAACAGGAGCCGGCTCGTTTCGATGGGGACTTGGCGTCAGGCTTGCGCAGCCTGTCGGATCGATTGCAAAGTGCAGGTCATTACACCGATGCCCTCACCGCCATTGAAGAAGCTGTCGAAATCTATCGCCGTTTGGTGTCGAAAGAGCTCGCTCGCTTTGAGCCCGATCTCGCTTGGCGGCTGACGGATCTATCGCTTCGGCTCCGCGATGTAGGTGATCGGCCGGCGTCCCTCCCTCCGATGCGGGAGGCTGTTGAAATCTGGCGTCGGCTTGCGGAACGAGAACCTGCGCGTTTCGTCATGGATCTTGCGTCGGGGCTACTTAACCTCTCTCTCCGATTGCGAAGTAGCGGGGAGCACAGTGCGGCAATCGCTGCGGTAGAGGAGGCCGTGAAATTGCGGCGCCGGCTTGCGAAGCAGGAGCCGGCTCGCTTCGATGTGGATCTCGCATTTAGTCTCCAGCACCTTTCGAATCGCCTTCGGGATGCCGGCCATTACGCCGAGGCTATAAACGCGAGTCGAGAGGTTGTCGAAATCTATCGCGGTCTGGTGTCGAAAGTAGCCCGCTCACTTCGAGCCCGACCTCTCTTGGCGGTTGCTAGAGTTGTCGCAGCGGCTTGGTGACGGCGGCGATAGGACCGCAGCCCTCGATCCGATGCGGGAAGCCGTTGAAATCTGGCGCCGGCTTGCCAAGCAAGAGCCACTTCGCTTCCAGACAGATCTCGCATCTGGACTACTCAATTTCTCCATTAGATTGCGTCACGCTGGCCAGCGTGACGCCGCGATAACGGCGATGATGGAGGCGGTCAAGATTCGGCGACAACTGGCGTCAAGGGGCTCCACAAATGCCAGTGCAGATCTAGGCTGTCAATCGGCCTGTAAATTTGACCCCTCATCGGCGTCCAATTTTGACCCCTTCGTGCGCCGCGGTTTGACGGTAGCGCTCGGCTCGTTGGAGCTGGCCG
>NZ_JBVVPM010000027.1:0-118614 GCF_055811255.1 Bradyrhizobium sp. MI1.11 | reverse complement strand
CCGAGGCCGCACAAAAAAATACCCCATATCGAGCCTCACTCCCGCTCGGCCAATTAAGCAAAGCCCTCGCAAGCGGGAGAGGTGCGGCGGAGTTCGCCGTGCTGCCTATGCCTCGATCAGGCGCGCGGCGGACTGGATGACCTCTTCCAGCCCGCCGGTCAGCTTGAGCTCGCCAAGGCCCGCCAGGGCCTCCGGGGCGATCCAGCGGTAGTCGTCGAGCTCGTCGTTGAGAACCGGCTCCCGGGCCACCCAGCGGGCAGCAAAGGACATGATCAAATAGTGGCCGGCGCCGGCCGCGGCCGGGAGCACTTCGCGCCAGCCCGCGAGGCCGATGATGTCGATATCGAGCCCGGTCTCCTCGTCGATCTCGCGCGCCAGCGCTTGGTGCAGCGATTCGCCGAACTCGACCCGACCGCCCGGCAGCGAATAGAACCCCTTTGCCGGCGAGCGTGCGCGACGGGTCAGAAGCACCTTGCCGTCACGAAAAATCGCGGCACTGACCGCGATCTGGGGACGGGTGGGCTGAACGATCGCAGCCATGACTTCACCTGCTCGGGCCTAGTTCGCCATGATGTTGTCGACGTCGGCTTCCGCGCCGCCATTGATGATGCCGCCGCAGGCCGCGATCAGCGGCTTGACCCACTGGGCGGCTTGCTCGGCGAGGCGCACGCGGGTCGTGTCCTTCTCGACCTCGCGCATGGCCGAACCGACCGCCGACAGGATCGAGGTCATGGTGTCGGTGAGATGGTCGAACTGGGCGCGCACGTTCGGCTCGGCCTTTTCATAGGCCTCGATCGCCAGATCCCGGGCCTTGAAATTCGAGGCGGTGAAATGCTCGGCATAGGACAGCGGCGACCAGGTCAGAAAATCTTCCGCGCATTCCGGCATGTCCGGGACCATTTCCAGCAGCATCACGGCTTCATTGAAATGGTTGAGATAGTCGGTGGCAAGCCCGGTCCGCGGGTTGATGTTGGCCACGCGCAGCCGCTCGGCCCAGGCCGCGGCCTCGGGCGTCGTCTGTCCATGCATTCGCGCCGGCTGGGAGACCGTTGAGCTCATCTGCCGCAGTGTTAACGTTCGGGGTTAAAAGGACCTGAACGGACCCTATATAGGCCCTCGAGGATGTGTGGACGCTTCGTCATAACTTCGGCCCCCGCGGCTTTGCGGCAACTGTTCGGCTACATTGAGCAGCCGAACTTCCCGCCCCGGTTCAATGTGGCCCCGACACAACCGATTCCGGTCGTGCTGGCCGAGAACGGCGCGCGCCATTTTCGCCTGATGCGTTGGGGCCTGTTGCCGGGCTGGGTCAAGGATCCCCGCGGGTTTACGCTCCTGATCAATGCCCGTTCCGAGACGGTGCTGGAGAAGCCGGCCTTCAAACGCGCGATCCGCCGGCGCCGTGGCCTGATTCCAGCCGACGGCTATTACGAATGGAAGACGGAGGGTGGCCGCAAGCAGCCCTTCTTCATTCATCGCGCTGACGGCGCGCCGCTCGGCTTTGCCGCATTGTTCGAGACCTGGGTCGGGCCGAACGGCGAGGAGCTCGACACGGTCGCGATCGTCACGGCGGCGGCAGGCGAGGACCTCGCCACGCTGCATGACCGCGTGCCCGTCACCATCAGCCCGCGCGATTTCGAGCGCTGGCTCGACAGAAGCAGCGATGACGTCGATGCCGTGTTGCCGCTGATGACCGCCCCGCGCATCGGCGAATTCACCTGGCATCCGGTCTCCACCCGCGTCAACCGCGTCGCCAATGACGACGACCAGTTGCTGCTTCCGATCAGCGCGGAGGAGATGGAGGCGGAGGCGGTGAAGCCGAAGAAGGTGGTGCGGAAAGCGGCGGTTGGCTCGGCCAATGACGGGCAGGGGTCGTTGTTTTAGGCGGCGGCGCCCTCAAACAATCTCCCCCGCCCGCAGCGCCGCAATCTCCGCCGCGTCAAATCCCAGCTCGTCCAGCACCGCATCCGTATCCGCACCCAGCTCCGGCGCCATGCGATCGAGCCTGCCGCCGCCATGCGCGAGCTTGAAGCCGCTGCCGGCGAAACGAAGCCGCCCATAGGGCGTGTCCAGCTCCTGGATCGCGCCACGCGCCTTGATCTGCGGATGGTCGATCACCTCCTCGACTTTCCAGATGCTGGCGCAGGGCGCGCCGGCGTCTTCCAGAATGGTTTCCCACTCGCGCGCCGGCCTGGCCGCGAGCGCCTGTTCGATGATGGCGCGCAGGGCCGGCTCGTTCTCGTTGCGGGCGAACCAGTCGGCGAAGCGCGGATCGCTGAGCGTGTCCTCGCGGCCGAGCGCGGACATCAGCGCGCGATATTGCTTCTCGTTATTGACGGCGAGCAGGATGTGACCGTCGCCGCATCTAAACAAATTCGCCGTGGTCCTGCGGCTGACGGCCTGATTGCCCGACAGCTGCTGGCGATGGCCCGCGACCGAGAAGTCCGCGATCTGCCCCGACAGAAACGCCATCGTTGCCTCCAGCATGGAGACGTCGATGAGTTGGCCCTTGCCGGTGCGATCTCGCTGGTACAGCGCGCTCGACACGCCGAACGCAGCGGTCGCGCCCGACAGCACGTCGCACACGGCAAAGCCCGCACGCGTCGGGCCGGTTTCGGGATGGCCCGTGATCGCCATGATGCCGGACAGCGCCTGCATCTTGCCGTCATAGCCGGGGCGCAGACGATCCGGGCCGGTCTGGCCGAAGCCTGACACCGCGCAGTAGATCAGTTTTGGATTGATTGCGGACAGCGCCTCATAGCCGATGCCGAGCTTGTCCATGACACCGGGGCGGAAATTCTCCATGACCACGTCGACTTGCGCGGCGAGCTTCTTCAGGATCGCGATCGCATCGGGCTTTTGCAAATCGAGCGTCAGGCTCCGCTTGTTGCCGTTGATGGCCTGGAACGCCGGCGCCAGCCCGCGCTCGGCCCATTCGCGGCTGAGCGGCGTGCGGCGCATGTCCTCGCCCTCGCGCCGCTCGACCTTGATGACGTCGGCGCCCAGGAGCGCGAGCTGGTAGCTCGCATAGGGGCCTGCCAGCACTTGCGTGAAGTCCAGGATCTTCACGCCCTCGAACGGTCGCGTCACGTCGCTCTCCCTTTTGTTGTGGTTGTCGGAGGACGTCAGGCGGCGCGATTGCCGCGCGCGATCTCCTTCTGCTTGTCGAATTCGGCGCGGCGGCGCGCCAGCTCTTCGGCTGAGAGCTGCGCGACGTTGTTGTAGTCGAGCTTCCAGGAGGCGTCCTCGCTCCAGCGCAGCGGCGACTGCATGGTGGTCTGCGGGCCGCTCGCGGTCTCCAGCAGTTTCAGCGCCAGCTCGAGCGTCTGCGCCTGCGAGACGATGTCGTGCGGCTTGCCGGCGGAATTGCCGAGCGGGAAATCCGAGAACAGGAAACGCGGCACGGCGGCGTGCTCGATGATGTCCTTGGCGCAGCCCATGATCACGGTCGGAATGCCGTTGGCCTCGAGATGCCGCGCCACCAGCGCCGTGGTCTGATGGCAGACGGGACAGTTCGGAACCAGCACCGCGACATCGACCTTGTCGGCAAGGCAGCGCGCCAGAATTTCCGGCGCGTCGGTGTCGAGGGTGACGCGATGGCTGCGGTTGGTCGGCGCCCCGAAGAAGCGCGGGGCCACCTCGCCGATGCGCTCCGCAGCGCTCGCCTTCAAAAGCTGCGGCAGCGGAAACCAGGTGCCGTTGTCGGTGGCCGTGGTGTGCTTGCGGTCGTAGCCGATATGCGAGATGCGAAGGTCGTGCTGCTTCGCCGTGTCGCCGTCATAGACCTGGTAGAATTTCGCGCCGCCATTATACGCCGCGCCCGGGCCCTGGTCGCCCTTGGTGGGGTCGTACGGCGCGGCCGTCGTGATGATAGTGACGCGTGATTGCGACAGCGGCTTCTTCAGCGGCTGGAACGGCGCCTCGGTGTAATGGGCCCAGCGATACGCCGTGGTGTAGCCAATCGCGGCGTAATAGTCCCGCGTGCGCTGCATATAGGGGACGGGGGCGTCATAGTCGGGCGCAAAGCCAAATTCGTCGTCGCGCGAAGCGGACATGGGCGCGTCTCCTGGTTCTTGTTGGCGACAGACTAGAGATAGTCGGGGGAGAGCTCAACGGGGGGCAGTGCGATGCAGGTCAGAATTGCAGCGCTGATACAGCGAGTCCCGCTTTTTCCCCTCTCCCCTTGCGGGAGAGGGTGGCTCGCCGCGAAGCGGCGAGACGGGTGAGGGGTCTCCGTCCGCGTGCTCAACTGCATGAGATGCGCGCGCGGAGAGAAACCCCTCATCCGGCGCTTCGCGCCACCTTCTCCCGCAAGGGGAGAAGGAAGGAAGACAACCTACCGAAACACATGCAGCGCCACATGCTGCAGCAGCATGACCGCCTTGGCGTCGATGATGCGCCCGTCCGCGATCATCGCCAGCGCCTCGTCGATGCCAAGCTCCAGCACCTCGATGTCCTCGCCTTCGTGTTCAAGGCCGCCACCGTCGCTGACCCGCATCTCCGGCTCGTACTCGGCGACAAAGAAATGGAGCTTCTCGGTGATGGCGCCGGGACTCATGAACGCTTCGAACACCTTGTGGACGTGGTGCAGGCGATAGCCGGTTTCTTCCTCCGCTTCGGCGCGGATGCGTACCTCGGGCGAGGCATCGTCCAGCACGCCGGCGGCGGCTTCGATCAGGAGATCGTCGTAACCGCGGATGAAGGCCGGCAGGCGGAATTGCTTCACCAGGATCACCGTACGGCGTGCCAGATTATACGGCAGCACGGCGGCGGCGTTGTCGCGCTCATAGGTCTCGCGGTGCTGGGTCTGCCATTCGCCATTGGCGCGCCGGTACTCGAATGTGGTGTTCTTCAGCGTGGTCCAGCCGTCCGAGAGCACGCGGACGTCCTTGATGCGGACGCGGTCGGAAATCGTCATGGCTCGATCTCAATTGCTTGGCGTTGTGGTGCGGCCGTCGAGCCACTTCTGAAACATCACCGAGGTCGATTCCTCGAAACCCAGCGACTGGTAGAACGCATTGGCCTGCTCATTGCCGCGCCGGACCAGGAGCTGGAGCTTTGCGATGCCGGCCGCGCGCAGCCAGTCCTCGGCCGCCGCCATGATGACGCGGCCGTAACCACGTTTCTGGCTATCCGGATCGACCGCGACGTAATAGACCCAGCCGCGATGGCCGTCATGGCCGACCATCACGGTGGCGACGATGGCGCCGCCGTCGCGGCCGAGCAGGATGGTGGAATTGTCGCGCCGCCGCGCCAGCGCGATGTCCGCATGCGGATCGTTCCACGGCCGCGTCAGGCCGCAGCGCTGCCACAGCGTGACCACGGGCTCGACATCGGCCTCGGTGATCGCATCGATCGTGAGCGCACTCACAGCACTTTTCCCGGGTTCATGATTCCAAGCGGATCGAGCATCGCCTTGATGGACCGCATCAGCTCGATTGCAGTCTTGTCCTTCACATCGGGAAGCTCGTCGCGCTTGAGCACGCCGATACCGTGCTCCGCCGAGATCGAGCCGCCCATGCGCAGCACGATGGCGAACACGACCGCGTTCATCTGGTGCCAGCGCGCCAAATAGTCCGCGGTGTTGGCGCCGATGGGCTGGCTGACATTGTAGTGCAGATTGCCGTCGCCGAGATGGCCGAACGGCACCGGCCGCGCGCCGGGGATCAGCTTCACCACGGCTTCATTGGCTTCGGCGATGAAGGCGGGCACGGTGGCCACCGGCACGGAAATGTCGTGCTTGATCGAGCCGCCCTCCGGCTTCTGCGCCGACGACATCTCGTCGCGCAGCTTCCAGAAGCCGGCGCGCTGGGTGAGATTGGCCGCGATCACCGCGTCGTCGACGATCTCGTCCTCCATGGCGCGGCCGAGGATCGTTTCCAGCGGCGTGCGGGCGTCATCGCCGGGGGACGACAATTCCATCAGAACGTACCAGGCATGCTTTTGCGCCAGCGGATCGCGCACGTCGATGCCGTGGCGGATCGAGAAATCGACTGCCATCTCCGACAGCAGCTCGAAACTCGTCAGCGCATTGGCGGCCTCGCTTTGCGCGATCGCCAGCAGTTTCAGCGCGGCGTCCGGCGACTTCAGCCCGACGAAGGCGGTCTCGATCGACCGCGGCTTCGGAAACAGTTTTAGCGTCGCCGCGGTGATGATGCCGAGCGTGCCTTCGGCGCCAATGAAGAGGTTGTGCAGATTGTAGCCGGTGTTGTCCTTCTTCAGCTTCGAGAGCACGCCGAGCACGCGCCCGTCCGCCAGCACCACCTCGAGCCCCAGCGCCATCTCGCGCGCGACGCCATAGGCGAGCGCGGCCGTGCCGCCGGCATTGGTCGAGAGATTGCCGCCGATGGTGCAGCTCCCTTCCGCGCCCAGCGAAAGCGGAAACAGCCGGTCCACGTCCGCGGCCTTCTGCTGCGCGATCTGCAGCACCACGCCGGCCTCGCAGGTCATGGTGTTGGAGGCGGTGTCGATCTCGCGGATCTTGTCGAGCCGCCGCAGCGACACCACCACCTCGCCATTGTGCGGGGTCTGGCCGCCGACGAGCCCGGTGTTGCCGCCCTGCGGCACCAGCGCGATCTTGTGCTCCGAAGCGAGCTTGCAGATCGCGGCGACCTCCGCGGTCGAGCCTGGGCGCAGCACCAGCGGCGAGCGGCCGTGGAACAGATTGCGCTCCTCGGTGACATAGGCCTCGATGTCGGCCGCATCGGTGATCGCGTGCCTCTCGCCGACGATCTTGCGGAATTGTTCGATCAGCTCGGGCGCAAGCGGAGGGGTGGCGGAATGATTAATGTTCATTGTCTTGTCTCTTGCTTCGCTCTTATCTCGCCACGGCCGCCCGGCGCAGCCGGTCGTTGATCGCTTCGCCTAGATCCTCCTCGGGGATCGTCATCACCGCGATCGCCCGCGGGCGCCTCCCATCGAGGGCGCGAAGATAGCCGAACAGATTGGCGGCGGCTTCATCGAGATCACCGCTGGGCGACAAATTCATGACCGCGGCAGCGGCCTCCAGGCCAGGCAGGCGCGCGGGGCCGAACGCCAGCAGCGCTTCACCCGGCGCGACGTCCTGCGCATTGAGCCGCACATGGGCGCGCGGCGCGTAATGCGAGGCCAGCATGCCCGGCGCCAGCGGCTGGCTGTCGTCGCTGTCGGCCTCCGCCGGCAGTCGCGCCAGCGGTGCGCCGAGCACGGCCTCGATCCGCTCGCGTGACAGGCCGCCGGGCCGCAGCAGCATCGGCGCCGCAAAGCAGCCGACGATGGTCGATTCGACGCCGACCGTAACCGGCCCGCCGTCGACGATCAGGTCGATCCGGCCCGCAAGGTCGCCCTCGACATGGGCGGCCAGCGTCGGCGAGACGTGGCCGGAGAGGTTGGCAGACGGCGCCACCACAGCCCCGCCAAAGGCGCGCAGGATCGCCTGCGCCACCGGATGGGCCGGAATGCGGATCGCGACCGTATCGAGACCCGCAGTGGCAAGCTCGGCCACCGGGCAGTCTTCCGTCTTCGGCACCACCAGCGTCAGCGGCCCCGGCCAGAACGCCTCCGCAAGACGCAAGGCGCAGGCGTCGAATCGCCCGACCCTCTGCGCGGCCGCGAGGTCGGCGACATGCGCGATCAGCGGATTGAAGGCCGGCCGCCCCTTGGCGGCGTAAAGATGGGCGATCGCGCCGGCATTTCCGGCATCCGCCCCGAGCCCGTAGACCGTTTCGGTCGGGAACGCGACCAGCCCGCCGGCGGCCAATGTCCGGGCGGCAGCCTCCGCGCCAGCCTCGCCGGCCGGTAAAATCAGCGTTTCAATACCCGTTTTCACAGGGATAAGATTCCTCAGCTCGGCCGCTTGCGGTGCGCCAAACCCGACGCTATAAGCCGGCCTCTTGTCGGAGTGTGGCTCAGCCCGGTAGAGCACTGCGTTCGGGACGCAGGGGTCGCAGGTTCGAATCCTGCCACTCCGACCATTAAATCAATCACTTAGCGTTGTCGACCACTGCGCTCGGTAACGGTACGGTAACGGTACGGTAACGGAACGCTTCCAGGCTTCCCACCGCGTGAACGCCTCGGGGAAGTCGGGGAACTCCTTTTCGAGCGCCTCGGCCCTGCGATGGTTGAACAGCTCATACCCCTTCCGGCCGAGCGCCCGGTTATGCTCAGCGACCTTGCGAGCCCGCACGTAGGCGTGGAAGGCGACGCCCTTCTGATACTGCGCGATCTCGTCGGGCGTCACCGCTTCCCTCCCAGCACCGGCCGGAGCCCGGCCACGATCAGATCGTTGAACAGCTTGCAGGCGCTCGGGGACAGGTACGGCAGCTCGCGCGCCGTCTTCCACGCCTGGATAGCCTGATGCACCGCCGTCCCGATCTCGGCGTCAGAGGGGCTGCGCGGCTGTTCGTCGACGCGTTCTATGATCTCGATCTGGTCGAGCTGCATGGTCTGCTCGTCACCCATGCGCGCGACAATCGGGGGCTCGTCGTCGAACTGCCTGGCGATCAGCTCTATCACCTCCACTTCGCCCGTATGCTTGATCCTCGCTCGATAGTACCCAGGGCTCAGTCTCTCAGCCACGGCACACCTCCATCAGGTTGTCGAGCGCGACCGCCAGATTAACCCCGGAAGCCTGCCAGCGCTCCACGGTGGAGATGGGGACCGTTGAGCCGTGACGTTCGCGCTGCTCGATGCGGACCCCTATATAATCGTCCAGGCAACCGAGGAAGCGCTGCTTGGCGTCGGTCTGTAGGGCCTGGGGCTTCTGGCACTCGCACTGCTCGTAATCACCGCCCTGGCCTCCGCGCCAGACGATCTTGGTGCCCTTGCAGATCGGGCAGACGTTCGGTCTCTCAGTCATGGGTCCCTCAGTATTCGCTCGGCAGCATGATGGTGCGGTGCTCGCCTTGGACGGCCCACAGCGTGACCGTATCGAGCGGGAAGTCCGTATAGTCAATGGCCTCGCTGTAGACGATGTTCCCGTTGCCGTCATCGCAGGAGAGCGTCGCCTTCGAGTCGGACACGTCAAGTTTCCATGCCTGGAAGTACTCGCCGCGAACCTTGTGCTGCATCTGCAACGTGGCGATCTTATCGATCAGCCAATAGGCGCTGGCGCGCTCGGCGAGATACTGCACGCCCTCAGTGTAGACGACGTTCCGCATTAGCCCGTGGCGGTACACGGTCTCGCTTCCGGTGAACTGACGGAGATCGTCGGCGGTCAACTTGCTATCGGGCATCTGCGGCGTCCTTCTGCCATTCGGGGTCATGGTGGGCGTAGGTGTCGATGAACGTCTGCAACGTCATGCCGAGAAACTCGGCGGCGTCCTTCTTGTCGACCTTGCGATTCTTCATGAGGTGCGTCGCGCGGCTGTGGCGCAGAATGTGGGGCGTGATGTCATCGGAGAGCCCCGCTTCCTCGCGCGTGGTGATCCACGAGCGGCGCAGCTTCGTGACCGGCTTGCCGTGGATATGCACGACGAACTCCGAGACGCCTGCGTCCATGCGCTGCCAGAACCGCAGCCAGAACTTCAGGCGCTTCGGCATCTTGTGCATCGGCGCCTGCTTCTTCGTCCTGCGGGTGCCGTACGGCTTGCGCTTCAGGAAGTCGTTCTCGAAGTCAGCCATGCTGTACTTCGTGCCGAGCACGACGCCGCTGCGACTGCCCGTGTAGTAGCCGAGGATGATGAAGCGCGAGAGGTGGCGCACCAGCTTGCGGGCATTAGCCCCCTCGGGCGCGATGTCATGCACGACGCGGCGGCTGCGCCACAGGAGCTTGGCGATCTGGCCGCGCGTCATCCAGGCGTCGCGCTTCTCTGCCTTCTGAGGCAAGAAGACTGAGGGCCTGAACGACAGCGGCGTCTTGTGCTCGTCATAGTAGTTGAGGGCGGCACGCATCACGACGAGGTCTTCGCGGCCCCCGAACGTACCGGCCGGAGCGTCCATTTCGGCCGCTTCGATGTCGGGCTCGCGCCGGTCGCGGCGAGCAAGCCTGATCTCCGTCTCGACCGCCTTGCGGATGTTCTCGCGCTCGCGATGCCGGACGTACTCGATGCAATTGACTTTCGTAACGTCGCTCAGTTGATCGCGGCCCTCGGCGCCCCACCAGCCGCACAGGTTGCCGACGCGCAGTCCGATGATGTAGCCACTGTCTGATACGGTCGGGGCGTGCTCTTCGTTGTAGACGAGCAGCACGTCCGCAATGGCGGGGAGCGGGGACGTAGAAGGCTTGTGCTTCGTCCCTATGTAGGCTTCGAGTTCTTTTTCCGCCTCGCCACGCTGGCCTTCAGTGCAGCCAGTGCGCTTGCGGACGTTCCCGTCGACGATTGTCCACGAGTCTCGGGCGCGGTCGTACCAGAGGTGGGCACCTTTGCTTTTACGCGGCATCTCACTTCCATCTCTTCCAAGTGCCTCCGCGTGGTGAAGTAGGCGCGACCGATCTTGCTGATCGTCAGGTTGCCCCGGCTCGCCTCGGCCTTCAGGGACGCGACCGAGATCGCGCCCCCGAACACCTTCTCGCACGCTTCCTTAAGGGTCATGGGCCGGTCGAGACCGGACTGTGACTCTTGTGAGTCGTGTGATATTACAGACATGACGGTGCTGTCAAGCCCGTTCGGCGGGGATGGACCGGACGATCATGGCGGCCCGGTCGTAGTAGTAGCCCCGCTTCCACGCTTCGCCCGCGGCTCCGGGGTCTCCTTTCGAGACATGGCGTTCACCCGCCCTGAAGGCGGTTTCCGAAAGCGAGCGCAGCGCCTCGCCAGCCTCGTCGAAGGCCGCCTTGCGGATCGCCGCGACCTTAAGTTCGCGAGCGCACCACGCGCCCCAGGCGATGAAGGCGCCCACCCCGAGCAGCCCTACGAGGGGCAGGATAGTCGTCTCGAACGGGCTCATGCCGCGATCCTTTCTTTCTCGATCTCGCCTGCGCCACTGCGGGGCGGGGTGTCAGGCGTGGGGGTTGCCTTCGCCAGGATGTTGACCGCTCGTACCCACGCGCCGTTGAGCAGTCGGAGCGTCTCGGCGTTGGGGCACGCGTTGAGCGTCAGGCAGAGCATCTGAATTTCATCCGCGATGTCCTTGCAGACTTTGCGGATGAAATAGTCGGGACAGTTCATGGCTGCGTCACGCAGCTCCTTCACAAACGACTTCATACCAATTCCTCCATGCCCCGCCAGGGCTTGTAATCGTCAGACTTCACCACGTACCAATCTTCTTCTGACCGCCTTGCGTTGAGACGGTCGCACAGGAGCTTCGCGTCGCTCTCGTCGAGGTTCTCCGCGACGAGCCGCTCCGCAACGGTCTCGCGAGCGTAGTTGTCAGTGCATACGACCTTCGGCATCAGAACTTCTTCCCACCCGCCGCGAGCCGCGCTTCGGGCTTGTGGTCCGCACGATGCCGATTGTACTCGCGCTTCTCCGCGACGGCGCCCCACAGATCGTAGCCGTGCTTCTCGGCGTACGCCTCAATGAGGGCTATTGCGGCTGATAGCCTGCGCCCTCGCACGCGCTTGCTCATGTCGATATTGACGGCCTGAACGCAGCGAACAATGCGGAGCAGAGCTTGCCCCTTGTTCTCCGGGACCTGACTACGCACAATCGGGTACGAAAGGTCGAAAGTATGGGCGCCTGCGATGTCGGCGATGCGGATCACAGCGTCGGCCAGCTCGACCTCGGCCATCTTCCGGTGCGGGAGATGATCGTCCATCAGGTCTTTGCGCTCGCCCTCCATGCACTCGGCGATCTCGCTGACCACAAGCATGAGCATCTCGCCCATGTTGCGGTCGAGCTTCTCGCCAGTGGACGGATCGTGCCACCAGTGCTGATTGGCCTGATGAACTTGCTGTGCGAAGTCGTTCAGGCTCTCAGGCCGCCGCTTCTTCGGCACTTCGAAGATACCAGCTTCGCGGACGCGCTTGATGGCTTCTTGGCGTACGTCGTCAGCCCAAGGCGCCTGCTCGCGCATGCGCGGCACAGCCCGCGGCGGCCACATGTCGTCGCCGTACAGCTCCTTCGGAGGCAACACGGTCGTACCAGGGGGCAGCACGTCCTCATTGAACGCAGCCTCGCGTTCACGTATCGCGCTCCCGAATTCGAGGGGCTCGATCATGATGATCGGGCCGCCTGTTTTCGCAAAGTCGATCAGATCGCGCTTCGCCTTCTTGCGGGCTTGCACGCAATTCCAGCAGGAGCAGTTCGCCGGAGCCTGGGACTGCGGCGGTGCGTCTTCGAAGAGCTTGCGGGGCTTTACGGCCTTCACCTCCACAGCGAGACCGTTGTCGCCGAAGCGCCAACTCGCCGAGTGGAGTTCAAGCGCTTCGCCGTCAAGAGTGAGTGACAGGCGTTGATCCATCGTTTTGTGAGGTGACATAGCTTACAGTCCGTTCGCGCGAAGATAGGAGATGATGGCGATAGTGCCGCGTGAGGTGGTGCCGAGGAACGCGTCGAAGCGGTAGCCCCGCTCTTCCGCGATCTCGCGCCACGCTTTGGAGACAAGTAAGTTGACGCGCTGGCGGGTGATCGCCGTCTGCATCATCGCTTGCTGTTCGGCCGGGGTCATGCTTCGGGGTCTCCTTTGAACGGATAGAGTTGGGTGAGTTGCGCCAGCGGGATGTCGGCGTAGTGATCCGGCAGCTCGATGGATTGAAGCGTGGTGGGGGACACCCCCGCTCCGTTGGTAGGCTTGTCGTGCCACTTCTGCGGCACGGGTCCCTTGAGTCCTGACACGTACACAAACATCATGGTCATGCTGCCCTCGTCAGTTGAGCCTTGCGGCCGGTGCGCTTGCGGAGCGTCTTCAGCCCCTTAACGTGGAGTTGCTCGATGTACTGCTTCGATACGCCGAAGCGCGTGCTGATCTCGTCGAACGTCGCGCCGATAGCCCGCTGCATCACGATCTCAGCCTGCTTCGGCTTCAACGCGCGGACAGCGTCGAGCACTTCCACAAGTTCGAGACGGCCGTGAGGATCACCCTCAATGGCGATGGGTTGCAGCACGGGCTCCCCATCCTCATACGTCGCGTCGAGTTCAGCGTTGAGGTGACGTCGTTTGCTGGTGTAAAGGCCGTTGGTCTGCATGCGCGCCCACACAAGATAGTAGAGCCAGGACACGAACGATCCGCGCTCCGGGTCGTAGTTGGCCCGCTTGGCGACCGCGTCCAGCAACACGTCTTGCACGGCATCCTCGCTCAGTTGGCCGCGAGACCGCCGCCTGACCTGAAACCGGACGTACGGGGTGAATTGCACGAGCAGCGCGTTGAACTCTTTCTCGGGTAGCATCGTCCTTATTCCTTCTTGTATCGTTCGTCGGTCCAACCACTGGCAGCAATCGGGAGACCAAGCCGGTTGCCTTTGGGGAGCGCCCACGCCGGGGGGATCGTGAACAGCTCGCCGAACTCTTCATCGCTGCCGAAGTCCTCGTCGCACTCGGCGACGCCTTCGTCGTGGACTGACAGCACGTTCTCGTAACCAGCGTTCTCGGTGGTCACGATGGCATTCGCCATCACGTCGCGCGCCGACGCCTGGGTGACGTTTTCCGAACCGAGACCGCCGTAGTACTCCTGCTCCTTCCACTTCCGCGTGAAGCTATCGATGGCCTTGAAGATCAAGACCGGCTTCTGCTTGCCCCACGGTGTGTTGCGCCACTCGACGCGCGGGTACGGATAGAAAATCGACCGACCGCTCGGGAGCTTGCAGCGAAGGAACGATCCGCTCTTCTTGAACGTGATGAACTCACCGGCCTTGAACGTCTTGCCGGGATTCTCGACGGCGTTGATCGCGGCGTGTTCGAGGTCGTACCAAAACTGCACGATCTCCGGGTTGTTCTCGCGCCACGTCAGCTTGACCATCTCGGCGGTCAGCCAAGCCTTCTTGCGAATGCCAGACTTGCTGCCGCGATCCTTCCAGCCTTGCAGTGCGCGCTCGCGGTTCTCGGGTGACGTGATGCCGTAGACCGTGTCGAAGATAGCGGCGAGATCGATGCGGTAGACCTTCGCCATCTTGGCGAACGCAGCCGCGCCGCCGCCGAAGCCGAGCGCCAGGACGGCGACCTTGCCGACCTGTCGCTGATCCTTGTTCACCTCGCTGACGGGGATGTTGTAGATTTGCGCCGCGGCGATCTTGTAGTTGTCCTCGCCGAGGCCCGCATCGAACGCGAAGAACGCCGAGATGGCCTCGTGCGCTCCGGCGAGCCAAGGCAGCATGCGGGCTTCGATGCCGGTCAAGTCGCGCGAGCGGAGCACACGACCCGTGGGGGCCATGAGCATGCCGCGCAGGCAGTCGGCAACCACCGTGATCGGCGGGCCGAAGAACGCAGCGATGTCCTCGCGGGACCAGCCGTCCTTAATGCACTTGATGGCAAGGAAAACGTCGGTCTTCAGCTTGGGGTCGGGCCGCGGCAGGTTCTGCAACTGCACGCCCCGCGCAGCCCACCGGCCGGTCTGCGTCGCGCCGTGATACTGAAGCGAGCCCTTGATCTTCCCGTCCGCGCAGACGCGCAGCGTGAAGGCCGCCAGCTTGGCGATGGACGCCTTACCGGCCTCAAGCCTGATCTCGACGGCGCGTCGAATGTCGTCGGGCAGATCGTCGCGCGCCAGGAGCGTTTCGAGCTTCTCCTTGTCGCAGCCATCCAGCTCGATGCCGCGGCTGTTGATCCACGTCTTGAGCTGCTTGACCGCGCCGAGCGTCTGCACGTTCAGGTCGGTGACCTTGCGCAGCTCGGCTTCGAGGGCTTCCTTTTCCTCGGTGCAGATACGCTCGGCCTTTGCGACCAAGTCCATGTCGACCATGATGCCGCGGTCGTTGATGGTCTGGTCGAGGAACCAAAGCTCCTGCTCGAACGGGATCAGCTTCGTGACGCGCTCGCCGACACCCTGCTCGACGCGCACGTCTTGCAGACAGTAGTCGTAGATGATCTTGAACTTCTCGGGATCGCTCTCGGGGGTGAAGCGAGTCGAGGGATTCTTCTTCGAGGGCTTGCGGGGCTTGCAGAGCTGCTTGATGGTGCGCGAGCCGAGATCGTCCTTGCGGATCGGCAGGCCGAACGCAGGCGCGGCATGCTCCAACTTGGCGGGCATGTTCATCGCCATGGCGCGAACCATGATGCAACGATACTGGCGCAGATCGGGAACGGGCCAGCCGTACTTCGGGCCTGCCACGTACATCCAGATCAGGCGCTCGAAGTTCGCATTCCAGGCGTGGATTTCCCCACCACGCTCAATGTGCTCGGCGATGTCCTGGGGGCAGGGCTCGTCGGGAAACCAAAGCTGCGGCTCTTCGTTGCCGAACGCGTACGCGGCGCAGAGGATTTCCGTCGACTTGTGCTCGGCGTACTTGTGCGCGCCGACCTTCGGCAGATCGGCCTCGCTGTAGGTTTCCCAATCGAGATGCAGTTCGGCGGTAGGGTTGTGCAGGACCGTGCGAACGCGTACCTTCGGATAACCGAAGCGCTCGCGCAGTGTCAGTCCGTCGCGATCCTGGCGCTGACGGGCGATCATGTCGCGCATCATCTCGGCCGCGCTGGCGTAGCCGAGCACTTCCCAATCGGAGAATTTGTCTAGGGCTTCATGCCGCACGCCAAATCCTCCGGCTTTTAATCAAGCTCACCGTCGACTGGCTGCATCCGAAACGATCCGCGATTTCTGTCTGCGTCCCACGAGCGAACCGAATGGCAAACGCGGACGGCGCGTCGAGCACAGCGCGAGGGTGGCGCTCTCCTTCAAGATGCGTGCCGTGCTTGCGCCTGTCGTCAGAGTTCTCCTTCGGAGTGCCCCAGCGCAGATTGCTCAGCCGATTATTCCACCGAGTGCCGTCGAGGTGCCGACACAGCATCCCGAACGGGCAGGGGCCGACGAACGCGCTCAACACGATGTCATGGACGCGGGTGGGAGTCTTCGTCTTGCCATCGGTGAGATTGACGCGGACGTACTCACCGTCACTCTCTGTAGAGAGCAGGCGACCTTCGACTCTCCTGAAGTATTCGCGCCCTGCTTTGGACACCGCTCGAACCATACGCGTCAAGGAGCGCACGCGGCCGAGGTTGGACACTTCGTAGAAGCGCTCAAAGCCGACAACCGGCCGCCATGTTTCACTTCGCGTCATCGTACCGACCGGGATGTTTTTCGTTGCTGGTAAGCGGGCGGAAGCCGCGCACAGGCGGAAGCAATGAAGACCAAACGAACCAACTACAGTTCATCGTCGGACGACCTTGACGCGACACATCGAGGCGCCACGTCATCGGCAGGATCAGTGACGGGGTGTGCGTGTGGAAAAGCTTCACCCGATCCTTCGCGTGGTAGATGCCGCTCGGCAGCAACATCGCAACGTGCTCGATGCCGAGGATCACCAGGGCATGCACCAAGAACTCGTCGCTCAAACTGAAGGGCGGGTTGGTGATGATCGACGGGGCCGGGGGGTGTGTGGTCTCAAGGAAGTCGACGCCCGTATCGCCGTAGCCGCGGTCGGTCAGGTTAGTGGACGCAACGGTGAAGCCTGCCATTTCAAGCTGCTTCGAGATATGACCCTCGCCGCAGGCGCACTCCCACACCTCTTCCGGCCAGCCAATGGCTCGCAGCTCGGGGATCAGTGCGCGCGTCGTGCCTTCCGCAGTCGGGAAGAACTCGTCGCCCTTCTCCTTCTTGCCAGCTTTGCCGCCTGCCATTGCTGCGCCGATGTTCTTCATGTTTCCCTTCGTGATGCGAGAACGGGAGCGGCTTGGTAGCCACTCCCGTCCGAACTGCCGCGCTTTACGCGGCGGGTGTCATGACGACCTCCTGATCTAGGTGAACGTTCGCTGCTCACTTGGTCAGTACCTAAACTGTAAGCTAACAAACCTCACAAGATCAAGTTAGGGGGCATCAGCCCAAGGCGTCATCGTCGTTGACTTCCTCGTCGTCTTCATCGTCCTCGGGAGGCGGGGGAGGGGCGAAACCGTACACGGAGCGGTACAGCTCCATGTTCGCTTCCATCTCTTCCTGCTCTTCGAGCGCGGCCTGCTCGTTCATGCGAATCTTCACGAGGTCGACCACCTGCTTGACGTTGACGCCGGTCTCGTCGGTGCGCGACTTGATCTCGGCTTTCAGGTCTTTGGTGGCGTCCTTGTATTCCGCCTTCACGTCCTCGAAATCTTTTTCCAGATTGAAGAGACGCTCCACGAAGCCCTTGAGGGCTCCGTGGTCGGCGTTCGCCGTTTCGTGTTCGAGGTCACCCATCAGTCGAGCGCATCGTCCGAGGACTCTTCGTCTTCGTCATCCACGGCCTCGAAGGCTTCACCCTTCGATCCGCCACCGCCGCCGATGTTGTCATCGTTCGACAGGAGCTGGATGCAGTCGACGTAGAACTTGATGCCCTTGTTGTCGGGACGGTTGTATTCCTTCATCTGAAGGATCAGCCGCGCCCAACGACCCGAGTAGACTTCCGTCTGGATGTCGTCGAGATCGAGCACCTCGCCCTGGCTGTTCTTCACGATGGGGCGCTTCGAGTAGGCGTTCGGGCGCACCATGTTCCAGCCTTCGAGGTCGACCGGCTCACCCTTCGAGGTGATGTCCGACAGCTCCTGCTCCGCGTCGAGGAACGGGGTGCGGATTTTGCCGCGCTTGTCGGGATCGAGGACATCGATCGGATTGCCCTTCTTGTCCTTGAAGGTCTCCTTCGACAGCTTCGTGATCGCCTTCTTGACGGCGGTCTTGTCAGTCGACGGGCGGTCGATGAAGGTCGCGCAGTACGAGCCATCGTCGTCCGGCTTCGCGTCCTTCGCCTTGAACTTCTTAGCGATGGCAACGAAGGTCAGACGCACCTTCGGCGTCATCCAGCGGTCTTCGTCCTCGATGTAGGTCCACTTGTTCAGGTCGTATTTGGCCATTTGGGTTTTACCCTCCTATGTCTTAGGTCGCGTAGCTCACAGACCTTACGTGCGAGCCACACGTCGCCGCTTTCCCCCACTCAAGGGGCGGGTGCAGACGAAACCCAATGCGATTATTTGCGGTAGCGCAGAACCACAGTAGCTTCGCGGCCGTCACCGGGTGCCGTCACTTCAAACAGACACTCATTCTCATATTTATCTCGGTCCCACACCGAGAACTTTTCTCCCGGTTTGGCATCGTGGGGCAGCATCCACCGCACCAGAGCGTTGCGCGCGTTGGCTTTGGTTACCGCCGCGGAGTTAAGCTCGCGCTCGGCAACACTTTTACGCTCGCAGGCGTCTTGATACACCTTGATTAGTTTGCGCCCTTGTGTGGACGCGCCTACTTCGGTCGTCATTCTTCATCCTCCACTGCATCGAAGTTGTCGCTCTTGTCGAGCTTCACGGCCTCGCGCGCATCCTCCGCGTCGGCGAGCACGTAGCCGCTCGATTCCTTCTTCCACATTTTGAACGCGTCATCCTCGGCGCCGAACAGGGCGTGGAAGCGCTTCTTGCCGAGAACCTTTTCGAGCTGAGCGAGCGTCAGCATCTTCGGCTCCTTCATGTACGCGTCCTCGTCGAGCCCTTCGAGGTCGAGCAGCGCCACGATCTCGTCTTCGCTCGCCGTGAACTTGCGATACGCGCGCTTGTCGACCAGCTTTGTGCCATCGGGCACTCGGCCTTCCAGGGCTTCGTTGTGGGCGTGCTGCATGACACGCTTCAGCCAGCCCTCAAGGATGCGAACCTCTCGCACGATGCGGCCGAGGCGCGCGGGGGTCATGTCGGTAATGCGAGGCAAATCGTCCTCCGTCAGCTCGCGGGATTTCTTCAGACGGACGCCGATGGTCTCCATGACGAACGCGCGCAGCGTGTCGCAGCCCCAGGCGGCCGGGCAGAATTTGCAGTGCTCGCCCGCAACCAGCGGGGCATCCTCGTCGTCGGTCGCAGCCGCCTTCTCTGCGAGAAGCCCTTCGAAGATCATCAGGTCGATCACGTCGATCTCTTGCGAACGGACGGGACCGTGACGATGGAAGGCGCGCGGCTGGATGATGACGAACTCGACGGTGTCGACCCCTTCGTGCTCGAAGAGCTTCAGGGCGCCGACGCCGTAGGTCCAAACCTGCGGGTTGTCGTTGACCTCGACGACGTGGCCGCTGCCGTACTTGTAATCGAGCACGATCAGCTTGCGGGCCTTGCGCTTGTAGATCAGGATGTCGCCCGTGCCGAAGAGCTTCGGGTGGATGAAGCTCATATCGAGGCGCGTTTCGAGCATCAGCAGATCGCCGTCGACGCGGCTGTAGTGCTGCTCGATCACGTCGAGCGTCATCTGACAGCCCTCGACCATCTCTTCGTCGATGGCGAAGAAGCGCTCGCGGTCGATCTCGTGATTGTGGCCCTCGCGCAAGAACGCCATGCTCTTGTCGTCGGCCTCAAGGTCGACAGCCCCACCCAGGAAGTCGTGCGGGTCGTAGCCGTTGCTGATGATGAACTCGTTGAACTCGTGCGCGGCCGTGCCTTCGAGCGCGAAGACGGTGCTGCGATTCTCCTGGCCCTCAGACATGCCAACCGAGCCCGCGCACACCATCCACCGCGAGGCGGCAGACGGGCCGAGCTTCGAATGTGAGCGCGATGCGTGGGCCTGTATGGTCAAGAGAGCGCCTCGTCGTCGATTGAAGCCAGTGTCCTATGCGATGCACCGAACGCGCAGCGCTTGCCGTCCATGTCGAGCTTGCCGCAGACGCAGCGAAGCGCATCAGTCTCGCGCTCGTAGAACTCGACCGCGCTGATCTCTTCGACGAGCGGGCCATCGGGCAAGTCACCATCGGTGAAGCCACGACGCCCCGTCTCGAAGTCCTCCCAATATCGGCGCTTGACGCTCAAGCCAGCTCCCACACAGCGTGACGGCCGTCGCGCAGGCCGGTGTCCTTGATGTAGCCGAGCGCGGTCAGCTCAGAGCGGCGCTTGCGGACGGTCGACTCCGCGTAGCCCTTGTCCGAGAACAGGCCGTTGAGGGTCTTGTCGGTCATCGAGCCGAGCTTCGTGAACGCTTCCAGCACTTCACGCTGGATCGTATGGAGCTGCGCGGTGATGTTCGCCGCGGCGGCCTGGGACGTGTCGATGTCGGTATTGCGTGCGAGTGACATGAGGCTCTCCGTTAGGCAGCGCGCTTCTGACGGTTCAGCTCGCGCATGATGCGGCTGACGCTGCGGGTGGGTTTCTGCTTGCTGTAGAAGTCGACGAACGCGGACAGGACCACGTCTTCTCGGCGGCGATAGCCAAGGATGCCGTGCTCGACCAAAGCCTTCGAAGCGGCCTCGCGAGCTTCATTCGCCATGGTGGCACGCGCTTCGAGGTTAGCGATACCGTTGGCGACATCGTGGTGAAGTGCGTGGCGCCATCTGCGCAGAGAGCTACGTCCACGAACGGCGTTGCGGCGTGCGCCGCGATAGGTGTCTGCTTTACGCATGGTCGCTCCGAAGGAAGGGTGGGGCGCCCCGCCCTGTTGAGTGAGGGCCGGGGCGCTAGGTGTCGCTGGTTACTTCTTCGCCTTGGCGAGCAGCTCGCGGGCCTTCTTCGCGATGGCCGGGAGGTACTTGGCGTCGACCTCACTGATCTTCGCCGCCTTGCCGTGCTCCTTGACGATCTCGGAGATGATCGTGTTCTTGGACGGATACGCCTTGCGCACTTCGAGCAAGAGGTTCTTCACGTCCTCGTTCGTCAGCTCTTCGGCCTCGCCGTCGTTGCCGTCTTCGAGCGCGTCATCGTCCGCGGTGCCCTCTTCGAGCGCGTCGTCATCGCTCTGCTCGGCGGCTTTCTTGGCGGCCTCTTCGGCTTCCTTCGCGGCCTTGGCGGCGGCCTTCGCAGCAGCCTTGTCCTTCGGCGGGACGACGGTGGCGTCAGCGCGGAGACGCGACTGCTCGGTCGGGCTCAGCGGGGACGGCTCGGCGCCCGGAACGGTCGGGGCCAGCGCGCCGACGATGGCGGTGGCATTCTTGAACAGCTCGGCAATCGAGTTGCCTTTGATGGTGACTTCGAACATGGGGTCCTTTCGGGGTTTGTGAGGTTACAGAACTAACGACCGAGTCAAACGTAGTGGTCGTCTTCGCCGCAGCCTCGGCCGACTTGGCCCTTGTCACGCTGCGAGACGAATTGGGTCCATTCGACCAAGCCGCGCTTGCACGCGAAGTACCACGTCTTGATCTTGGGTCCGGTGATGAAGAGCGTCGTCGTGCCGACCTCCGCAACTTCGAGCCGGTGAAACATGTCGGCGCTGCGCCAGACGACCTTGCCATCGGTCACGTCGCGAACGTGATGGGTCTCGGGCCGGTTGGCGCCTTCCGCGGTGCGCGTGAAGAACTCTCGCAGATGGCCTCGCAACATGATCGAGACCGACCACCACGGATGCGAGTGCAGGATGCGGTCGTCATCGTGGTAGTAGTTGTGCAGATAGATGTTGAAATGCTTGTTGCGGGGGATGACGTGCCAGCGCTTCATGTACGGATCGCTGTGCTTGCCTTCCGGGTCACGACCAATCAGCACGTCCGGCGCGCGAGACGCCATGACGCGAACCATGCGGGCGTAAAGTCTCTCAGTGATGAATGAAGGCAGTCGCATCGCTATCTCCGGTTTCGATGATTTGTAATCTCACAGACCTCACAATGAGGTCAATTTATGGGGCATGGTCACGAGAACAATTTCTTCGAGTCACTCAGTTTGCGCGAGCACGCTGCGCTGATCTGCTCGTCGAGCGACCCCAGGAGCACGACGAACCGCGTGAACTTCGGCTCGGGCGAGTTCATGTTGAAGATACGCGAGCGGGCCTGCTCGTTATCATCCCCCACCCATGATTGCTCGACGAACAACACGTCGTTGGCTGCGCTGAAGTCGAGGCCGACGCCCATGGCGGTGAGCTGGCCGACGACAACGCGGCACTTCGGATCGGTCTGGAAGCGCTTCTTGATCCGCACCTTGCGGTCGTCGGTCGTGCGGCCGTCGAAGCTCTCGACACCGAACTCCTTCAGGTTCTGCCGGAGCGCATCGATCACAACGTGGTGGTAGGCGAAGAGGACGATCTTCGCTTTGGGGTCAGACTTCAGCTCTTCCTTCACCAGCTCGACCACGCCGGGGACCTTCGCCAGCCCGAACAGCTTGCGCAGGCTCGCGACGTGCTTCTCCTGCTTGGCGAGCGCCTTGAGCGGGTTGTTCGATTGCAGCGCCTCCGCGACTGCGCGGCCCTGGTCGGACTGCATCAGTGCCGTCAGCTCCTTGGCATCGGCCGAGCCTGCGCGGACGTAGACATTGGTGGGCGGCAGCATGTCTCGCCCGAACACGCTTTGACGCGTGCGCCGAATCACGAAGCCCTTCAGCTTCTGCTTCAGCTCCGTATAGTTCTTCGACCCTGCGATCTTCACGCCGAAGGGCGTATTTATCATCTTGCAGTAGCGGTCGCGGAAGCTCGACCACGACATCGGCTTGCCCCGCCCGTTGTCGATCAGATGCGGCGCGCAGCAGCGCAGCATCGGCCACAGCTCGGTCGGGTTGTTGGGCATCGGCGTGCCGGTCAGCAGGATGATGTTGGTCGCGTACTCAGCGAGGCCGCCGATCTTGTCGCAGAGTGTCCCGTACACCGCCTTCGTGCGGCCGGTCGACCGTTCCTTGGCATAGTGGCACTCGTCGATCACGAGCACGTACTTCTTGCCGCGGAGCACCTTGAGGATGCGATTCGCTTTGTTGTAGCTGACGATGATCGCCCACCACCCGCCGCGCCGAAACTCCATGATCGCTTCGCGCCAGTTGTCCTTGACGGCGGCCGGGCACACGACCACGACGATCCTGGCCTCGACCAGATCGGAGCCGTGGATCGCGATGTTGGTTTTACCGACGCGGGGCTCGTGAGCTACAAGCGTGGCGAATTGGCGCGAGACGTATTCACCGTCCTCGCGCTGGAAAGGGCGAAGCTCTCTCAAGGCGTGAACTTCCCCGTTCCCCAAAACGCCTTAATGTGGCGTTGCACATTGGGTGAAAGCGTGATGCCGTTGCCGGGTGCGAGCATTTCGGCCGCGTCGAAGAAAAGCTCGAACGCTCCGGCCAGGGTGAGTCGAACAGTGCGGTCGTTAAATCGCATCCGCACGAGATCGCGCTTTTGCAACGCCTTGATCTGGCACGTCAGGTCCCGGCCGTAACCTATCCAGTACGGGACATGCCGCCAGCCTAGGTACCGCTGTGCGAGCCCGACACGGCCCTCCGCGACACAGCGAAGAGTCTCGCGTTGCTTTGCTGTCAGGCTCTCAGACATCGCTCTTTTTCTGGTACTTGCCCGGCACGCAGCGCCAGCGCTCAACACGGTAGCCGGTGCGGTAGGTCGGGTGCTCCGACATCCACTTCGCGATCATGGGCTGGCCGAGCATGCAGCTCTGCAAGGTCAGCGTGTCATCCAGGCTGCTATCCGTGACGATCTCGTCGACGCAGGGGGCGGTGCCGGTCAGATGGCATAGGGTTATGGCGATGGTGATGAACATCGGTCAGCCTTCCTTGTGCGAGACGATCTTCGTACCGAACCCGCCCGAGGCCGGGCGCCAGCCGCAGTAAAATTCGAGCTTGCCGTTGAAGTAGGACAGGAAGGGCAGCGGCCCGAACGCCTTCAGCGAAGCCCAAAGCCACAGCGCGTAGAACGCCGGGTGGGCGATCTGCGCCAGGGCGAGCCACACGACAGCCAGGATCATCGCGGCCGGGCTGAGCTGCGGCCAAAGCACCGCCCATCGCCAGCCCATCGTCGGCGGCGAGGTGTCTCGGCCGGTGGTCGCGAGCACGGGCGCCGGGCCGGTGACACGGTAGTTATTGTCCTCGACGCCAAGCACGTAGCCGACGAAGTTCATCAGCGGGTTGCGGCAGATGAACCAATAGAAGCGGCGCAGCCAGATGTTGGTGACCTCGGGCAGATAGGGCTCGCCGTTGTTGACGGTCGGGACATCCCACCCATCGGGGCCGACCAGCCACCACAGCGGGTTGAGCTTCTTCCAGATCGAGACCGGCGTGCGGTCTGTCATCGTTACGGTTTCAGATGTCACAGCTTGGTCTCCATGGCGCATCGCAGGATCGCGAGCGCGTCTGCTTCGTCTTCAGACTTCGGATGGAAGCCCCACCGCTCGCAGGCTTTGCCGATCAGGTCTTTGCCCGCGTTGCCTTTGCCGGTGGCGAACTTCTTGATCTCTTGGACGCTCAGCCCCTCGAAGGGCACGCCATGTTCAGCGCACTTCTCGTGCAGCTTGTTCAGGAAGGCGCCATAGACGTGGGCGGCCGTGGTGCCGCGGTGGCGCAGAACCTTTTCGTAGAAGACCTTCGTCACCCCGAGAGCGAAGTGCTCGTCGAGCTGCTTGCCGAACCGTTCGTAGCGGACGTGGGGCGAATCGAATCGGGTGACTGAGAAGTCCCATGCCCCCGACATGTAGGACCCGCCGTTGCCGAGCTGGTCGAAGCGGGCAAAGCCGCAGTGTGTCCCGAGGTCGATCCCCAGGTACGCCGAGTAGGGTTGCATGGTTGTTATGCCCCGAAGGTTTGTAATGTGCATTGTCCTTACGTAGGTTCGCGCATGAATGTCAATTAACGGGGCACGCCGTACGAAACCGGGGATTGCGTTTGTGAGTCGTGTGAGGTACGCGAATCACACGACTCACAACGTCGAGTCGGCAACCGAAAGGAACGACGCCATGAGCACACTGGAACAGGCTATCAACGATGCGCTGGCGCGCGGAGAGTTCGTTCATCTCTCCGTTGCGGTGAAGGACAAAGGCTTCTCGGCAGTGTTCGCATCAGCGAGCCGGGCAGGGCACTATTCGACTGCGGACGCCGCCGATCCCATCGTCGCTATGGTGCGGGCGATCAGCGCGGCGCCGATGTCCCGTAGGGTGAGCAAAAATATTTCGGCCGACGACGACGCGCTATCTTGACTGTCGGATTTGTTAGGCGCATAACCTCACACATTGGGGAAATCGAACACAGGCCGGTGGGGACCGCGCCTCTCAAGCATCACTCAGCACAAAGGATCACTGGCCATGCCGCAGCCTTGCGGAATGCGCATCGATGTCAGCTTCGGCACCGATGGCCAATTGTACGTCGTCTACGAGCACCACTGGAACGTGACCCACACCTCGCCGTCCGAGAGCGTCTGGATGATCCCCGGCACTCACCCCGACGACCCGTCTTCTCGCGACTAGCCTGTAACGTCTGTCATCTCACAACCACCAAGCAAAGAAGGAACGACCTCTAATGAAGACCGAAGCCCGCGTCATTCTCGAAAACAATTCCACCCTCATGACCGCCATCGGCCGTCAGCTCGCAGAGAGCGGCAACATGCTCGGCGCCGCCCTCGTCATCATGACGGCGCGCGGCGACGCTGCGATCACGAAGCTTGTCGAAGAAGGCGACGAGGCCGCGATCACGAAGGCGGTGCTGGTCGATCAGTCCTGTCTTCTCGCAGCGGTCAGCCTCTCGGCTCCGACCGCCAATGATAGCCAGTTGCTCGCGCTGATGGGGAAGGCGACCTACGGCATCGCGCAGGACGTGACGCCCGCCGCTGCTTCGGGCACCACCGACGCCGCAGACGCGGCCTGAGACCAATGGGCGATACTTATTGGTGGGGCGCAATCTACGTGGAGCATAGCACCATCTTCTGTGCTGATGTGGTCGCCTACGGAGAGCCCTGGCCGTCGTGCTCCATATGGATCGTGCCCGGCACGCAGTTCGAAGACTAACGCATCAACTACTCACGGGTGGCTCCACTTCACGCCACCCGTGTGCCTGCCCTGTAACGAACGTCACCTCACAAGGAGAACGCCAGTGACTACCGCCACTTCCGCAAAGCCCCGCCCGTCGCGCCACGACCGCAAGGTCGCCAAGGAGCGCAAGGCGCAAGAAGCACAGATCAAGGCGCAGATCACCGCCCGCGTCGCGCCCGAGCCGAAGGTCAACCCGAACGCGCCCAAGCCCCGCCGCTTTCCGTACGCGGTCGGCACCCCCGGCTGGAATCGCCAGCAGCTCGGGATCACGCTGACGCAGATCATGCGCAACATCAATGAGCCGAACGCCGACGTGACCGTGGCGCTCGACGAAGAGGGCAACTCGACCGGCGAGATCATCTCCGTGCAGATGACGAAGCCGACCCGCGCACAGAAGCAGGCACGGCGCAAGCACTTCGAAGACCGCGGCCTGCTCGGGCCGTTCGCAGCCGACAATCAGCGTCGCAAGACGCGCCGTCGCAATCACCGCTGTGCCGCTGTCGGCACTCGGCTCGATCCCGACAAGAAGCCGAAGAAGTCCTGGCACCGCGGAGGCGACCGCCTGACCGCTGCCGCTCGCAAGGAAGACGCGAAGAAGGCCGCGAAGAAGTGACGAAGATCACCCCCTCGATCCTGGCGCGGCTGCAAGCGATCTGTGCCCATCGCATGAACGATGGGTCATCGGTCGAAGGCTACCTCGCCTACATGGCAGAGCACAACGTCACCGACGTTGAGTGCTACTGCGACATCCTCGAAATGCAGCTCGACATCTTGGCCGCGACGACGCGCTTCTACGACCAGCGAATCGCCGCGGACGACACCCAGGCTTCCATACTGTGCGGCCTGGGTGGCTGCTTCGGCATCGTGATGGGGCGCATGTCCCATCGCGATCCGGTCGAAGGCCGCGAGGTCGCCAGCCATCTCGGCCAGATGATCGCCGAGCGCTTCAATCGCCTGATGGCTCAATGGTTCGCGTGGGTCGATAGCCCCCCGCCTAAGCTGCCCACACACCAATCACCTTCCACAATCAATTGACCGGGGAATGACTATGGGGATCACCAAGTCCGAAGACTACACCGCCAAGATCAACGCGAAACGTCTGTTCGGCGGCCTGAAGGAAGAAGCGCAGCAAATCCAGAAGCACGTCGACGAGCTGCTCACCACCGCCAACGCGATGCGCAACTCGCTCTCGCGTGCGTTGCTCGGAATCGCGCAGATCGAGGCGCTCTACGTCGACCAGACCGAAGCGCGGCGCAAAGCCGACGCCGACGTGTTCACGCTGACCGCTCAGCTCGCCGAGATCAAGCTGCATATCGCTCCGGCGATTGCGCGCTTCGAGGCCGAAGGCGTCAAGATCACCTCGCTCGTGGCGGCGGCGGATCGCACCGCGATGGATCGCTTCATCCCGGCCGAGCCGATGGGAATGATCGAGAACGTGACCTACGTCGACATGCAGTACATCTGCGATCAGCTCAAGACCGACCGCAAGAGCGTGCGCCGTTACATCTCCGAGGGGCGGCTGCGCTCGGCCGACAGCCAGGAGACCGAGACGGGCGGGAAGCCGAAGGACGTGTGGATCAAGACGCTGGTCGATCAGTCCATCAGCGAGTTCCACAAGAGCCGGTCCAAGCGGGCGGCTTGATGCCCCTTTAATTGACCGAGTTGTTAGATTTGTGAGACAACACGACCTCACAGGTCCCCCGCGAATGAAGAACAGCCCGCTACGGGTTCACCGTGAGCGGGCTGTTCAACGAAAGGACGCCAACGCCAATCAGCGTCGGCGCAGGATATAACAAAGGGCGCAGCGGAAATCAATGGCGGTCGATAACACAGGTGCCCGAAGGTCTCGGAACCGGAAGAACGCGTTTCAGTTCGCTCAGCTCGGACTCTACGTCTTCCCTAGCGACGGCAAGGTGCCGTTGATCCCTCGCTACAATCGCGCGGACACCTCACTGAAGAAGGACGAGATCGAGGCCGCCGTCGAAGAGTTCATGGAGAAGCACGAGGTTGAGCCCGCACACGTAGGCGCCACTCGTGACCCCGAAGTCATCAAGCGCATGTGGCGCAAATTCCCGGATGCTGTGCCGTCGATCTCGTGCGGTCCTTCAAAGCTGGTCGTGCTCGATGCCGACCAGAAGGACGACGGCCCTGCCAAGATGGCAGAGCTGTTTGCCGAGATCGGCGGCGTACCCGAGGGCGTGCCCGTCAACCCGACGAAGTCGGGCGGGCAGCACTTCGTATTCTCCGACCCCGAGAGCAAATTCACCAACAAGGCGGGCCTGCTCAAAAAGCAGTATGGCACCGACGTGCGCGGGCAGGGCGGTCAGTTCGTCGGCCCCGGATCGATTCGCGAGGACGGCAAGACGTACGGCTCCGATGCCGACCGCCTGAACTTCCTACGCGCAATTGCAAGCAAGAAGATTCCGCAGCTCCCGGCAGAGATCGTCGAGCTGATCGGCGCGCAAGCGGCTGACGCGCAAGGTAACGAAGTCACCCCCACCCAAGAGCGCGAGGTCATCAAGCGCCTGGAAGACGCAGATTGGGACAAGTATGAGCATGCCTTTGAAGACACTATCGGGGACTACGATCTCGACGGACTGCTTGCGTCGAATACTGAATTTCGATCCCTCTACAATAGCCCCGGACCCGATTGTTCAACTAATCGGTTCCTCGCCGCTCGACACGTCATGCGCGAGTGGCCTGACCTTCCGGTGGAAGTCCTCTCGATCTTCTTCTCGAAGTGGGAAGGCTCGGGCGCATACACCGACGACAAGCCTAAGTCAGGCGAATACGATGACCGCCAGATCGCGCGCGAGTGGATCAAGAATCAAGGGCTGAAGAAAGAGACTCAGTCCGATGGCTCCGCGTTCGAAGCGGTCGAGGGCGAAGATGACGATGAGGGCGAAGCCGTAGCGGACATCAGCTCCGCTGCGGACGATGCGTACCCGAAGCTCGGCAAGATGTTCTTCTCTACGGACATCGTTCGCGCCATCGTGCCCGATCATATCATTGAGAACGTGTGTGTGCCGGGCCAGCTCGGCATGATCCACGGCGCCTCGAACGTCGGTAAGACCTTCACGGTGATCCACCTCGGCGAATGCGTCGTGGGCGGCAAGCAGTGGTTCGGTCGCAACGTCGATCAGTCTGGCGTGCTCTATTGCTTCGGCGAAGGTGGCGAAGGCTTCCTCAACCGCCTCGATGCCTACAGGCAACGCTACGGCACGCACGGGATGGTCGTCAACGATGGCATTCCGAACCTCGGGCTCAACTTGGCGAAGGCGATCAAGGAGCTTGAGAAGGCAATCGACAAGGCGAACGCGATGTACGCCGCTCGTGGCGGCATGCGCGTGAAGATGGGGTTCCTCGACACGTTCGCTAAGGCCATCGCAGGCGCCGCGGAAAACGACATGAAGGAGATACAGCCCATCCTCAATGCGCTGCGGGCTCTCGCGCGCAAGAAGGGCGTCTGCATCATCCTGATCCATCACAGCGGCAAGGACACCATGCTCGGCGCGCGTGGATCGAGCGCGCTCATTGCCGACGTAGACTTCAACCTCGAAGTCATCACCGCAGACGAAGCCAAGAAGCGCAAGATCAACGGCGTGTCTGCGGGCCAGCTCGCCATCATCGCACCGAAGATGCGCGACGAAGCGAAGAGCGGCCTGCACCTGTTCAAGCTCGAAGGCATCGACCTCGGGGTGAAGAACAAGTGGGGCAACCCGGTCACCTCCGTAGTCGTGGCGCCTATCGAGCCGCACTCGAAGGGCGAGGCGCTCGACGCGGTCGACGACGAAGAGCCCGGCACGACACCGGACATGCTGACGCCCGACCAGAACAACAAGGCCGAGGACGAGCGCCAGGGGCGGCTCCACGAGGTGCGCGAGGCGATGAAGGAATGCTCCAAGCTCGTCGGCCAGGAGATGCAGGCCCCACTTGCGGAGCTGGAAAAGCGTATCAAGTGGCTCGCCAAGTTGAAGCGCGACAGCGGGGATAACTACGCCCGCGAGCTGCGCAAGGTGCTCTTCCGCGGCGAGCCGGGCGAGCTAATGGATGACGGGTGGGTCCGCTACACGCCCGGCTCCGGTAAGCGCCCGAGCATGCTGACGTTCTCTCCGCGCCGTTAGAGGGCGCGGGGACCATCACTGAAAAATCGAGCGATGGTGCGGGCGGCCAGCGTTGACTCACGCCTGCACGTTAGGTATGTAATGCGCGTTACCTCACGAAAGGATCAACGCCAATGTCTGCCACCGTCACCGCCCTGAAGCCCGCGAGGCCGAAGGCGAAGAACCCCACCCCCACAACACCGCCCGTCCGAAGCGTGGCCTGGAAGCGCAAGATGCGCCGCCAGCGCGGCACGGCCTACGCGACCGCAGGCGTCGCCCTGGTGCTGATGGGGCTCTCCCTGTCCCATCTCGCTGCCGGTGTCGGCGCGCTCACCCACAGCGATCCTGGCCACGCGTGGAGCATGGCAGTCGGCATCGACCTTGGCTTCATCGCCTTGGAGATCAGCCAGCTTTGCGCGACCAGCGAATCGATCCGCGCCAGGATCATGCAGTGGGCAGGCCCCACCATCATCGGAACACTCATGGTGTCGGCTGCGATGAACGCCTACGCGTTCGCCTCGGTCGCGGTCGGCTGGCCGGTGGTCGCCGCTGCCTGCATCCTCGGCGTCTCGATCCCGATGCTGATCTACGTGCTCACGCGGGTCTCCGTCGCCCTGTGGGTCGACGCGGCCCGGCAATAGAAGGAGGCTACTGATGTCTAAAGACGAACCCCCTCACCAGCACTGTTCTGCCGACATCATGAAAGAGGCACTAGACGATGTGCGCAGCGAGGGAGGCTTGGCGGTTCACAAACGAGTTTTTGCGAAGCGCGTGGACCCACTGGCTGATCTTGTCACCCGGTTTTCGGCAGCTCTGCTAGAGAAGCTTCGCGCCGCCGAAAGTAAGTATGGCCGCAAAGATGATTGGCTAGACCCGAATTGGGAGGCCGATTGCCAGCGCCAGTTGTTGGAGCATGTTGCTAAGGGCGATCCGCGCGACGTTGCCGCCTACGCTGCTTTTTGCTGGCACCACGGATGGACCACGCACGCCCTCAATGAACCGCAGCCAGTGCCAGTGAAGCAAGAGGAAGATAAGCTTCTGATGCAGGCCCTTCGCGCCAGTTCAGAAATCGTCGAAGAAATTCCCCACAAGGCCGAGCAGAAGATCGGAATTGCGCTGTCGGAGGCGTGCACCGACTGCCAGAACACAGGCTGGTGTCACGGGCAAGGCTGGTGCCAGAAAGCCGGCGCCGCTCTGGCACTGTCGCGCCCTCACCAGCGGGGAGAATAGTTGCACCTGCAACCCTTCAACCCTTCAATCTTACCCTTCAAAGCCGCCTTTCGGGGCGGTTTTTTCTTGCGCTCGGCCAGCGCTTAAAACACTGTAAGTGCTTGTGGACATTGAGCTTTCAGCTATTCCCTTCAACCCTTCAACGAGCCGGTGCGCCCGAATAGGGCTTTGAAGGGTAAGAACGATGAGGGCTTGAAGGGTTGAGGGGTAAGGCTTGAAGGGTATAGGTATCTGAAATCGTTGAGCTTTCAGCTATTCCCCTCAAGCCTTCAACCCTTCAAAAATCGACATGTCTATCCTTACCCTTCAACCCTTCAATCCAGCCCTCTCCCTTTAGGGAGGGGCTGAAGGGATGAGGGGTAGAGGGCTTAGGGGCGGAAGGTCTCTCCGTCTGGAAGCCTGCCAGCCTCTCAGTCGCTCAGTCGATCAGCCTGTGCCCCCTAACTTGCGCTTGTGAGGAATGTGGGATTACAAACCTAACATACCCCGCAACATGGCACGAGGCCCCCTTGTCCACATTCCTGCAATTCGTCGGCCCGCTCGGCGAGCCGGTCTACTTCCGGCCCGACCGGGTCGACGGTATCCGCGAAGTCGCCTTGACGGTCGGTGGCCGCCCCGTGCGCGGCGCGCTCGTGCTCCTGACCAGCCGGGAGGTGTTCAAGGTCCAGGGCTCGGCCGATGCGGTCGCCGCGGCCGTCGAGCAGTGGCAGGCCGAGCGCGAGCCGAAGTTCGCCGAGCTGAAGGTCGGCGCGCTGCAAGCGGTCAGCCCGAACTGCACGTTCCCGAACTGCACCTGCCCGGAAGTGGACGGCGCGGTGAGGTGCCGGTCCTGATGACTGAGCCGCTGATGCGCGCCGTCCTCGACGGCACCGATCCCGACCGCGTCCTCGTCCGTGTCCGTCACGCGGAGGGCGTCGCTCTCGCCACCCGCAAGGACTACGGCCGCCCCATCGACTACCTCCGCTACCGCACGCCGAAGAACCCGATCTCCGACGCGATGTTCATGGCGGCCGAGTTCTACTGCGCCGACTATCACGCGATCTCACAGGTCGGCTCGAACACGCAGGCGACCATCGATCACCTGATGAAGGCCGTGCCGTTGACCGCCGACGACAAGCGCATGCTCGATCAAGAGGGCGTCAACTCGCAGCGCATGCACTCGAAGGGTGAGTGTCACGAAGCGGCCGACCCGAGCGACCGCATGCTCACCGCCGCGCTCAACTTGAAGCGTATCGACGAGCGCCTCGATCCGGTGCAACGCGCACTGCTTCGCGATCTGATCGTTCGCGAGATGACGGTCGGCGCGATTGCGCAGCGTTGGAAGTGGCCGCCCGAGGCTGCGAGCGTGATGGTGCGTTATGCGCTGCTTCGCCTCGTGCAGGTTTACGAGCAGCTCCGCGAGGACTTCGCGCTGTATCTGCGCCAGGAGCGTCAGGCCGAACTCGAAGCAGCGGTCGGTCTCTGATGGGGACCGACATCATGCTCTTCGGTGGAATGCTTTTCACCGCACTGATCTTTGCCGTTCTCATGACCCGAAAGGACCCCAAGTGAAATCACTCGACGACCTCTTCACTTCGATCATGTCGATCCCGCATCTGTCGGTCGACATCAAGACTCGCGCAGGTTTCTGCGCACGCAGCTCTGCCGCAAAGGCCGCGGCTTCGATCTCTTCAGCATCTTCGGGCACTGACACATGAGTTTCCCCTATCGCATGATGGTTGTCGGGCACGGCCGCCATGGCAAGGACACCGCCGCCGAAATCCTGCGCGACAACTTCGGCGCGACGTTCGTCTCGTCGAGCTGGTTCATGGCAGAGCGCGTCGTGTTTCCGCATTTCAACGCGACGCAGCCCGGTCGCTACTCGTCGGCGCAAGAGTGCTACGATGACCGCGCGAACGAACGCGCTACGTGGTTCAACCTGATCGCCGCATCGAACGCTGCCGACCTCACCACGCTCGGTCGCGCGATCTTCGCCGAATACGATCTCTACGTCGGCAACCGAAACGCTCGCGAGTTTCACGCGCTGCGGAATGCGGGTGTCTTCGACGTGGCGATCTGGATCGATGCGTGCGAGCGATTGGAGTACCGCGAGCCGCGCACCTCGCTGACCATCGAGCCCTGGATGTGCGACTTCGTGGTCGACAACAACGGCGCCCTGGCCGACCTGAAGCGGAATCTAGCCTCGCTGATGAAGACGCTGGCGGTCCCGGCCCTGAAACCGGCCTTGGCAATTCTGTAAGATTTGTAATCTTTCGGATGCCCCGTTAGTGCCCCCTAAGTTGACCCCCGGATGTCAACTAGGCCATAACGGGGATGCAGAGATGGGTGAGGCGAAGGGAAAGCCTCGAACGCGGTCCTAACCCGGCCGATGGCCTCGCCCGTCGCTTGAACCGGAAGCCCTGATCGTCTTGGGCAGACGCTCTCCTACCTCAACGGCCAGCCCTTGCGGCCCGCTTTGAGATGGCGGCGAAAGACGAGCCTGTACCGGCAGGCAACCACGAGGCCCCGTGAGCACCAACGCTCCGGGGCCTCTTCATTTCGGAGATCAGCTATGGGCTGCAACTGTGGCCAGCGCCGCGATCTGACGCGGCAGGCAATCAACAACATCCGCAAGGGTGACACCGCCGCGGCAAAGCAGAACGTGCAGCGCTTCGTGCAGACGATCCGCCAGGATGCGCGCAAGATCGTGCGTTCGCCGCTAACGCTCCGGCCGCGGTGAAACTTGCCCGCATCGTTGGGCCTCAGCGTCGAGGCGCGGCAAGAGCGTAGACGAGCACAAAAGCGCAGACGCTATCATACTAACATCGAAGCCGAGCGCGCGAGGTCTCGGACGTACGCGGCCTCGCACTCGGCGGAAGCGGTGGCCCGAGTTAAGCGCTGGCGCGAGGCCAATCCAAACATGGCTCGCGACCTAGCCTCAGCTTGGGCGCGACGGAACAGGGATAAATGTAGAGCGCGTTTTCGACGATGGGCGAATCGATACCCTGAAAAGATATACGCGCGCACCGCCCGACGTCGCGCTTTGTTGAAGAATGCAGAAGTAGCGACCGACCCGACTGAGAAAGCGCAAATAGCGGCGATTTACCGTCGTGCTCGCGCGTCGTCACGCCGGACGGGTATCCCGCACGAGGTAGACCATATAGTCCCTCTGTCTAAGGGTGGCCCACACCGCTTGTGGAATCTGCAAATACTTCCGGCCGTTGAAAACGCGGCGAAGGGAGCGCGTGTAGACGCTGATCTACTGGCGTTGCTTTAGGGGCGTGGAATGGCTGGCACTCAGACGAGCTATCAAGGCCCAACCAAAACGTACCGCCAATCCCACGGGGTGTTTCCACGCGCACCCGTAGCCAATGGCGGCGTGATCTACGTCGACCTCACCGATGCGATGTCGCGTTTGAGCGTTGCGCTGAACGTGTACTCGAAAGAGGTGCAGGATCGCGCGCTCTACAACGCGATCAACAAGCTCGGCGACAAGCTGCTCACCGCAGTACGCCGTGACGTAGCGCAAGAGACCGGCGCAAAATACGGCCGCGTGATGAAGGCGATCAAAGCAGATCGCGCGCATCCGCGCCGACTATTCTATCGCATCGTTGCGACAGACCAAGCGATGAAGGTGTCCGACTTCGCGAGATCGTTGAAGCCCGGCAAGAAGAATCCTTCCGCTGCACCGTGGAATAAATCGCGCTCGTTCAAGGGCGCGTTCGTGATCCGCTTCAAGAGCGGAGCGACCGAAATAGTGAAGCGTATCGGTCGCCACAACAAGGGCGGCAAGATCAGAACGCTTTGGGGTCCCATAATCCCGAAGGAAATGATCCGGCCCGGCAATCCGAGTACGGCGCATATCGCCAGCGCAATCCCGAGCGGGTTGGAGCCTGTGCTGATGCACGAACTCGAACAAGCTGTCGCGCGCGCAAAGGCTGCGAGCGGCACGTAATTGAACCCCTCGGGCCTCTGACCATTAGGGCGTCGCGCTAGACCAGCGCCTCGTGCTGTCACGCTCGTTCAGGGCCGCAACCTGTCCGCTCGGTCAACGGCGTGGCGTGTGCGGGCGCTGCTTTCTGAGTGCAGCAGGCGAGGCGTGGCAGGACGCCAACTCAGATGCAATTTCAACTTAGGAGAACCCCCATGACACCCACCGTCTACATCATTGGCGCTGACAAGGGCGGCGTTGGCAAAACGACCGTCACGCGTTTGCTGCTCGACTACTTCAACCAGAACGCCATCGAGTTCAAGGCGTACGACACTGAGAGCCCTGGTGGCGCATTGCAGCGTTTCTATCCGGCGCAGAGCACCATCGTCGACCTGACCAAGTCGCTCGACCAGATGAAGGTCTTCGACAACGTGTCGCCGACCGCTGTCACCGTGATCGACATCCGCGCTGGCTTGCTGACGCCCACGCTGCGCATGCTGAGCGAGATCGGCTTCCTCGATCTGGCGAAGGCTGGCAAGCTGCGTGTCGTGGTGCTGCATGTGGTGGGACCGGCAACCCAATCGCTCGACGAGGTCGCGCCCGTTTTGGCCGCCCTGGCTGGCTCGCGCCATATCCCCGTTGCGAACCATATCAACGACACCGACTTCACTGCGCCCGCTGGCGCTATCGAGATCGGCAAGCTCGACGAACAGGCGAACGAAGCGGTCGACAAGGTCGCAATGCCGTTCGCTGACTTCGTCAAGAGCGGCGCGTCGTTTGTGCTGAGCGGCAAGGTGCGGAAGTGGATGGGCGATGCGTTCGCTCAATTCGACGCAGCGAAGCTCAACGTGCTCACATGATCGCGACGCAGCTCTTGCAGATCGTGGTGACGGTGTTCATCGTCGGTCAACCTCCCATCGTGGAGCGTCTGCCCGAGCTATACAAGATCACCGACAACGCGTGCGAGCAGCGCGCCGCTGCGATCCTGGCGACGAAACGTGAAGGCGTGGACGCCACGGTCGAATGCGAGCCAACTGATCGCCGCGTTCAGTGATACCCCCACCTGAACGATTCAACGACTAAACGAAAAACGAAAATTCGCAGAACGAGAAAACCAAAAACTGCGAAACGAGCTGAGCAGCGTAATCGAAGGGCGACCAATCAACTTAGTATGGCGCGGTGCTTGTCGCCGACGCCGCTTCAACGATGCGCTTCACCGATTATCGCTGCTCACCCAAACAGCGCGCCCGAGGGCGCGGAGCCGGGCATACCGTATGGGTGTCGGGCTCGCTGCATGCGTCGGACGGGGGTCACGACGATGCAGCTCTGTGCGACCCACGACGAGAGTAAGCTTGCTGCGCTGGCGGGAGTGCCTTGCTGAATACCGTCGTGGGTCGCGCCCGTCTGCTTTGCATGCACACACGCGCACGCACGCGCGCGAGAAAATTTTTTGCGAGACACTTTTTCTGTTAGATGCTTTCGACGAGCTTCACGGTTGACCGGATTGTGAGCTTTCAAAATCCTTCAGTGCTCAAACGCCACAATAACGCGCCATGCGGTACAAAAAGGCCGAAAAGCCCGTGTGACATTTTGATAAATCCGCAACATGCCTCTAGGATTGCATTAGCGCGTCGCACGTTCGCTTCTCCCGTTGCCTAGTGTCTGATAGCGCGCGATCAAACGCCGCGCTCAGTCCGGGTTTCTGAGGCCCGAATTGGCTCGAAAATATTTGTGAAGCACGCAAAGAAAAACGCCGCGAGAAATCAATCTCGCGGCGTTTTTGGCTTCTAATCCCCTAGCGTCGAAACGCCAGGGCGAAGTCATGGGGGCTCAATAGACGATTCGCCCCCGCCGCTATCGTCGGGGGTTGGCAGGCAAGCGAGCGCAAAACAGGTCATGGCGTAGTCACGGTTTGTCATTGGTTAGAATCCCTGATGGCCGCAAGATTTGAGAATCGCAGCCAACGAAGCCATGGCCGGGTGATTGTCAAAGCTTTCGCTTTCCGCAACGTCTGATGTAGCGGCTAGTTGCAGGTAAGCTTGGTGAATGGCGCGAATGGCCGCGACGCTATCAAGCGCGTCAAGGCGCGGACAATAAAGCTCAGTGTGCATTGGCGTTGCATCCTTTCGAATTGGACTCATCAGTAGCGGCATGACCGCTAGACGCGCTCGAAAGCGCGTTTCGTCCTAGTAGTAGCAATGGCGGAAAACGTAATTCCCGTTATCGTCGGTTGTGACGTAACCGCGAACGCGACAACCGGCCAAACTGCAAACGGCGGGAATTGAAAAGAAAGTATCGACAGGCCCGGTTATGTAAACCGTTCGCCGCATATCGCCCGACATGTTGGCGAGTTGGCAATTCTCGACTTTCGAGAGTGTGGGACCGCCAAACCAACGCGCAAACCATAGCGTTGCGCCGTCCCCTTGAGATTCCGAATAGTCCGCGCGATATTTTTGCATCATGCGACCTCCCGCATGCGGGGCATAGACTCGAGTTTCGCGCGACGCGCGGCAACGGTCGCGCGCGCTTCGCTAATGGCGATTCGCACCATTTCGGGGAAGTAGTGGCATATGCAAACGTTGGCGCCGCGCTTCGCTCGCATGATTGAGCAGTTGCGGTCTAGCGGGTCGGCGCCGCGATGAGCGGTCCAAAACTCTGCTACGTTGTCGCGGCCGTACACGCTACCGTAAAGGGAATCGCGGCCGATAGTTTCACCGTCAAACTCCACTTCAACGAAGGAAGCGAACGCGACATATTCGCCGCTGTCTAGCGCGGCTTGCGTTTCGCCTTCCGTGTCGTCACCATCGTATTTATACCCGTGCTGGCGTTCGATGCGAAACGTGACGGTGAAATTGGCAGTTTCAAACTGCCATTTGATTCCGCTATGGTGTTGTGGGCGTGACATGGCGTTGTCTTTCCTTTCGAGGACTCATCAGTAGCGGCATGACCGCTAGACGCGCTCGAAAGCGCGTTTCGTCCTAGTAACGAACGTTCGCAAACATGACGGTGCATGAACGATACGGGCGGAACTCCCATGTATCGCCATTGCAATAGGCGCGACCTCGAACGCCGCTTAGACCCATTGCGGCCTTAGCGCGTCGCATCACAGCGAGGTCAGAAAGCCCGACAGGCAATTCCAGGGTTTCGCGCTTAACCCATGAATAGTTAGCTTCTCCCGCGAACGTGTCGGTATATTCGACATCAACAGAGAACGTTTCGGCTTGCTTTGCCATTGGCGTTAATCCCTTTCGAATTAGCGAACGTGAATCCAACCGCGATAAACTTCGCAGTAGGACTCGCCGAACGTCTTTGCGGCTTTGTGCAATTCGTCCCCGATTTGGCCTAAGCCGCGGTCCCAAAAGCCGACGCCATGACCTTGACGTGAGAACCAAAAATCCCGTCCGGCCTGTTCGTCACTGTAACCGTGCGACTCGGTCGCGCGATTGATCCATTGCTGCGCAAAGCAGCCGTCCGGCATGATGTAGCCAAGGAACGAATCGCAATCGGCTTTGATCTCGCGGATTGAAGCGCGCGCTAGACGCTCGACTCCGAGGTCGTTTAGAAGATTCTCGCGTTCGTCCCCGGTATCGCCATTCGTGAAAAACATTGCCTCCACATAGCCTTTGGCGAAATCGGAAAGCGCGTCATAGGAACGCGGGGCAGGGCAATCGTTCAGGATGAATTCAGGCATGGGCTTAGCCTCCGAAATAAAAGCAGGAGGCATAGGCGAGAAGAATCTTTTCGACGTTGTCGGAGTTAGCGGGCCTCCAATCCGTCCAGGGCGTAAACCAATCTTGGAATTGGATTCGCGCGCTTTCCGGTTGGCGGTATTGATCCAACTCGCCAACAATCTGCACAGCCGGTCCGCCCGTGCAAAGCAGGATACGGAATTCAGCCGGAGCATTGGGCGCGCTTTCGCTACCGGGGGAATACCACTCGCTTCTAACTTCGACGCTTAGCGCGTCCTCTTCGATTGCGCGCGTTGCGTCCTCGCGTGCATCTTCGTTGTCGGTTTGCTCTGCTTTGCGAAGAGCAGAGACCGTTTCCACAATGGAGTGAAATTGCGCGATAGCTTGGCGCCGCGCGTTTTCGAGCTTGTCACTTGGCGTTGTCATTGGCGTTAGTTCCTTTCGTTGGACTCATCAGTAGCGGCCTGACCGCTAGACGCGCTTGCGCGCGTTTCGTCCTATTTGTGAGGTGACGCAACTAACGAGCTAGACGCGCGAAAGCCCTGGACGCGGCTGGCGTTTGCCGCGTCGCGCTTATTGAGCATGCAGCCAACGGCCGCGAATAGAATGACGATTGCGATTGAAAGCGCGATGGTAACGCCGCGCGCAAGTTCGATCATGTAAGCGGCGAACATTAGCGCGCCCTCGCGGCAAGCGTCATGCAATCGCGGAACCGGCTAAGCCACGACTCCGCGCACATTCGGCCGATGAACTCGCCATTATGTCGCAGGGTATAGAGGCCGCAAAAATAGGTCGCCTCAATACCCATTAGTTGGCAGAGTTCAACCAGCTTAGCGTTTGCTGTGTGTGAGTTCATTAGCGCGCCCTCGCAATGCAGAACGAAAAACAAAAGCGGCCGATACGGAAGAACCGTAGGCCGCCAACCCGTTTCGCTGTGACGTTGAATACACTTGGCGTTGACATGGCGTTGTCCTTTCGAGAGGCGGCCGTGGGGGCCGCATGCATTGTTAGATCACAAACCTAACAGCATGACAAGCGTGCGTGCGGGCTTTCGTTCCTGATAACGCAAGGCTTTCCCGCGCTCTAGCGTCTTTGCCTAATGGCCTCCTAACAGGCCGCGCGCTTGTCCGCGCCATGTCGCGCTATGCGCAATCCGCATGCAAAGCAAGCGGCATGCCATGCGGCGCCGCGCTCCGCTGTAATCCGGCGTGATTGCGCCAATAGCTAGACATATCAAGGGGTTGCTGCACGTTGTAACAGACCGTGATCGCAACCACCCCCCGGGTCCGGGTCCCTGCTAGGCCCACCCCCGTCTACCGGGGGCATTCGCCGCCCCCGAAAGTCCGCACCGTTTTAGCGAAAATCCGCACTCTTGATGCATCGCGCAGTCATGCGTCAGACGCAGGAGAAACGTCATCTAACACCCCTTCGGAGACCCCCGTCATGGCAAATTCGCAGTCGCCTCGTCGCCGAGGCAGTGTTGACGCTTGTGTTGCTGAGCTGCCGAGCGTCGTCAAGATCGGCGCGTACGATTGGACAGTCGTGATCCTCGACGTGTTCGAGGAAGACAACTGCGGGCAGTCAGATTTCGAGACTCGTGAGATCAAACTGTGGGTGAAAAATCTCACGGACGCAAATCACGCTGTCGGAATCTTTCTGCACGAGTGCCTCCACGTCATATTCGACAATCAGGGCCTCGAACGCATGAAGCGCGGGAAGGATGACCGCGAAGAGCAGATCATTCTCGGTTTCGAAGCGGGTCTGATCTCGCTGTATCGAGACAACAAGAAGCTGCTTACGTGGATGCGGAAGTGGTTACATGCCTGAGTTGCCGCGGAAGCTCCCCGCAAAGAGCATCGCGACCCTCTTCGGCGTCAGTGAACAGCGCATCTCGCAGCTCAAAAGGAAGGGCGTGCTCAACCCCGACCGCGCGAACCTCTACGACGTAGAGGAAGCGATGAAGGTGCGCGGCTTCCAAATGAGTGAGCATGGCGTTCGCGTTGTCGCTCAACAGTTCAGCAACGGCACAGGACAGATCGCCGACGCGAAGATCACGCCGCTCAACGGAGTCGAGCTGAGCGCGGAGGATCGCGAGGTGCTTGGCGTCGATATGGCGCAGACGCGCCCGTCACCGCACAGCGTAGTGGCTGCGCAATCGCGCCTGTCGGAGTTGC
The DNA here is from genome assembly GCF_055811255.1 of Bradyrhizobium sp. MI1.11. Taxonomy (NCBI): domain Bacteria; kingdom Pseudomonadati; phylum Pseudomonadota; class Alphaproteobacteria; order Hyphomicrobiales; family Nitrobacteraceae; genus Bradyrhizobium; species Bradyrhizobium sp. MI1.11. The sequence continues at coordinate 77,872 of NZ_JBVVPM010000027.1, read as the reverse complement.
GCGAGCAGAAGCTGCGCGCCGAGCTTGACCGCGCAGAGGCGCGGCTGAAGCGGGAGCGGGGCGAGCTGGTGGAGCGATCCGGCGTTTACTCGGCTGGCGTCTCGGCCGGGCAAGCGATTGCGAACATCTTGCAGAACCTCCCCGCCGAGATCGCCTCGATCTTCGCGGACCCCGAAAAGAAAGCGGAGGTTCGGCTGAAAGTGCAGACGCGCTGCGACCAAGCGCAATACGCGCTCTTCAACGCGCTGAAAGGTTATGCGGACGATGAAACAACCGGACCCCCTGTATGAGGGTCTGGCCGAAGGTCTGAAGCCCAAACCGAAGCTGTCGCTGTCGGAGTGGGCTGAAAAGAAGCTGGTGCTCCCGCCCGAGCGCTCGGCAAGCCCCGGCCCGTATCGCATCGGCGATGCCACGTTCCAACGCGGTATGATGGATGCGATCACAGACCCCGATAACGAAGACATCGTCTTCATCACGTCATCCCAGGTCGGCAAGACCACCATCCTTGTCGCGGCGCAGGGCTACTACTGCGAAGCTGAGCCTTGTGCGCAGCTCTCCGCTTGGCCCACGCAAGACCTAGCGGACGGATTTCAGGAAGAGTCGTTCAGCACCACCGTGCGAGACTCGCCTGATTGGAAAGCCGTGATGACATCGGGCACCGAGTATCGCGGTGGCCAGATCAACTTCGTCGGCGCCAACACGCCGAACAAGCTCGCGATGCGTCCCATCCGCGTCGTCACAGGCGACGAGATCGACCGCTGGCCGATCAGCTCGGGCAAGGAAGGCTCGCCCGTCCAGCTCGCGAAGAAACGCCGAACGACCTACCGCAACCGCAAGGGGCTGTGGGTCTCGACGCCGGTCCACGAAGAGACCAGCGTCATCGTGGCACTATTCAAAGAAACGAAGCAGCACTACTTCCACGTCACATGCCCGTCGTGCTCGCAGAAGCAAGTGCTGAAGTGGGAGAACGTGATCTTCAAGAAGGGTCACGAGAACGACGCGGAGTACGCCTGCGAAGGCTGCGGCGATCTGTGGAACGAGATGACCAAGCGTCGCCTCGTTCGCGAAGGTGAGTGGGAGCATCTGAAGAAGTCCCCCTTCAAATGCTTCGTGGCAGAAACCGATCCTAAGCCGAACAACGTCGGTTTCTGGATCAATGAGCTGTACTCGCCTTGGTCGTCGATGCGCGAAATGGCGAAAGCTTGGACGGACGCCGAAGGCAAGCCAGAAGAAGAGCAGACGTTCTTCAACACGCGTCTAGGGCTTCCTTATCGCGGTGGCATTTCCAGTTTCGCTGATGCGGACGTGCTGAAGCAACGGCGCGAGAAGTACGACCCGAGGAAGGTGCCGAAGCGCGCCGTCTTGCTCACCGCCGCTGCGGACGTGCAGGACGACCGTATCGAGGTGCTCGTCACAGCGTGGGGTAAGGGCGATGAATGCTGGCTGCTCGAACATCACGTCATTCAGCTCGATCCGAGCACGGATGCCGCGTGGGATGAACTCGCGCAGTTCTTGCAGAAGGGATACCCGCATCTCGGAGAGGCGAAGGAAACGCTCGGCATCGCCGCGGCGACCGTCGACTCGGGTGGCCACTTCACCCAGCGCGCGTATCAGTTCAGCGCGAAGTGGCTGAAGGTCGGTCGTCGCTGGTACGCGCACAAGGGCGTGTCCGGTGAGCAGAAGCCGATCTGGATACAGTCGGAGCAGCGCTTCAAAGACAACATCAAGCTCTTCTTGATCGGGGTCGATGACGCGAAGACGACGATCTACACGCGCTACTCGAATCTGAAGCCCGGTCCTGGCTACGTCCATATCCACGAGGGTATCGACGACGACAAGATTGCGCAGATGACCTCGGAGCGCGCGGAGACGGAGTACGTCGACGGGTATCCGAAGCGGAAATGGACGAAGCCGCGTCATCGTCGAAACGAGATGCTCGATCTCATGGTCTACAACCATGCAGTTCGATGCTCCCTCAACATCGACACGGATGCTTGGCTCGTGCGGCTCAACACCCCGAAAGAACAACAGCCCAAGGGCCTCGACGCTTATGAAGTCGGCAAGCTGTTCAAGTAAACACGATCCCCGGAGAGATAACGATGGCTAACACTGCGTGCCCTCCGGGGCGCTACGACGTGAGTGGTACGAATGACTGCGTCGCCAAGTGCGCGATGCTCTATGAAGCGTACGTCGCCTGCGTGAGTGGAAAGACGCGTGTGGTTGTGCGCTTCAACGACCGATGGAGCGAGTACGCGAAGCCCGACGCGGCGGCGCTGCTGTCGCTCTACCAGACGCTCTACACCCAATGTCCAGGCGCTCAAGCTGCGGGCCTGCCTAATCTGAACCCGAACATGAAGGTTCAGCGCGGGCGGCCTGCGCGAGGATTCTTCTCATGGCCGAACTTGTGAACGACCACACCGCCGCATTCGCCGAGTTTGGGTCGGAGATCGGCCCTGGTCGCAGGCGCGTCGGGTTTACGCCGTCGCTGTCGTCTTCGGACTCGATGGCGTGGCGCAACAAAGACAACTTCATGGCCGAGGCGCGGGATGCCGCGCGCACCAACCCGTACGGCCGCAGCGCCACGCGCTCGACGGTCGACGCGGTCATCGGCCTGAATTTCAAACTCAATTACATGCCCAACGCCGAACTGCTCGGCGTCGATCCGCAAGAGGCGCTCGAATACGCGCAGATGATCGAGAACGCGTGGGAAGTCGAAGCGACTTCACCGTGGTTTCCGCTCGACGCACAACGTGCGCAGACCTTTAGCGGTTTGATGCGGACGGCCTACTCGACGTTCTTCTCTGACGGCGAGGTGCTCGCGACCATCGAATGGAAGAAGGCGCCGAACGGCAACCGTACGTGCCTCCATCTGCTCGCACCCGAGCGGCTGTCGGACCCTCGCGGGGTGGCAGACTACACGGGCAAGCGGCGAATGGGCGTCGAGCGCGATCAGCATGGCGCCCCGGTAGCCTACCACATTCGAGAGTCCACGCCGAGCGACGTGTGGATTTGGGGACCGGCCGCCTCGCAGTTCTCCTGGCGCCGCGTGCCTCGTTACACCCCGTGGGGCCGCCAGAACGTCATCCACTTCTTGGAGCGCGATCAGCCTGACATGACGCGAGGTATCACCTCGTTCACGACGGCGCTGCTCCCGATGCGGCTGCTTCAAGACTACAACGTCACCGAGCTGGAAAGCGCGGCGATCCGCGCGACCTACGCGGCCGTGATCCAATCTGATCTGGATTACGAGCAGGCGATGAAGGTGGTCGGCGCGGACAACGCGAACGCGATTAAGAGCAACGCGGTGCTCGACTTCACGCTGCAAATGATGGCGAACAACGCGTCCTACTACAAGGGCCAGGAGTTCAAGTTCGGAAAGAGCAAGGTTGCGCACCTTCTGCCGAACGAAGAGTTGAAGATGATCCAGGGCAATCAATCGGTGTCTGCCCTGAAGGACTTCAATTCTGTCAACCTCTACACGCTCGCGTCTGCGCTCGGCGTCGACTACGCCACGTTGACGAAAGACTTCTCAGCCACGAATTATAGTGGCGCTCGCGCCGCACTGTTCGACGTGTGGCGTTCCTACGAAGTGCGGCGTTCGTCGTTCATCGACGCGGTCCCGGTGCCGTTCTTCGCGGCTTGGCTTGAAGAGCAGATCGCGCTCAAGAAGTCGATCCCGATGCTCGGCAAGAAGTCGTTCTACGAAATGCGCGAAGCGATCTGCCGCTGTTCGTTCGATACGTGGTCGAAGCCGCGGCTCGATCCGCTCAAAGAGAACCAAGCCGACCAAGTCCTCTACGACATGGGTGCAATGTCTCTGCAAGAGATTTGCGCACAGGACGGTCGCGATTGGCGCAAGGTTCTTCAGCAGCGGGCGCAGGAGAAGGGAGTGATGAACGAGCTTGGCCTGAAGCCCGAGGACATTAACCCCGAACTGAACGCCAACAAGATCAAGGCGAACATGGCGAAGGCCGGATCGGGGGAAGACTCCGGTGGCGGTGGAGGCGGAACCTAAATGACTTATCTCGCAAATCTGGCGACACGTTTATTCAACGTGCCGCTACTCATTACGCCGGAGTACGGCAGCGTCGTTACAACGGTGCTGGCGGATCGCATCGAAGTGCAGCCGATGGCGGCGGACGATGTAGTGCAGAGCTACAACCGGCCGAACAACCGTTCCGTGATGAACCCGCGTACCGGCATCGTCACGCTGCCCATCGTGGGCGGCTTGATCCACCGCGGTAGTCTCGAAGCATCGAGCAGCGGCGGCAACATGATGTCGTATACTCGGCTCCACACCGAGGTCGACGCGCTGCTCGCTGACGACAAGGTCCGTGGCATCCTGCTCGACATCGACAGCGGGGGCGGGGAGGCGGCCGGGCTCGCGGAGCTGGTCAGCTACATCCCGAGCGCCTCGAAGCAGGCGGGCAAGCCGGTATGGACTATCGCCAACACCACGGCGGGCAGCGCGGCTTACTGGCTCGGCTCTGTCGGCGACCGCATGTTTGCCGCGCCGAACTCGCGCGTTGGCTCTGTGGGTGTCTACGTCCAGCACGTCGACATGTCCAAGGCCGTCGAGAAGCGCGGCATGGTCGTGTCCTTCATCTACGCAGGCGATCACAAGATCGACGGCAACCCGTTCGGGCCGTTGCCCGACGACGTTCGCGCTAACATCCAGGCGAGCGTCAATTCCCTCTACGGAGATTTCGTCAGCGCCGTGGCGAGCAATCGCAAGCTTGACGAGAAAGTGGTTCGGGACACGCAGGCAAGGGTCTACGGACCCGCTGATGCCTACGAGCTTGGACTTGTCGACGGTGTTGGTGGCTTAGGCAGTGTGCTTGCTGCCTTCACCGAGCATCTTAACCGGCCCTTCGTGGGCTACACGTCAAATGGAAGTCAAATGAAAGAACTCGTCTACGGTCAGACTGACCTCGATAAGGCGCGTGCGGAAGGGTTTGCGAACGGCAAGACCGAAGCAACTGCCTCCGTCACCGAACTCACCTCCAAGCTCGACGCTGCCGCCACCGACCGCAAGGCGCTGCTCACCGCGTTCGCCGAGATCGCTGGCGACAATCCCAAGGTCGCGATCTTCGTCGAAGCGCTGAACGAAGGCGGCTCGGTCGCCCTGGCCTCGAAGATGGCCGCGAAGGTCGAAGCTCCGAAGGCGGCCCCGGCTGGCGGGAAGACCCAGGCTGATGTCGACGCGTTCATGGCGGGCCACGCTCCGAACGTCTCGGACGACGGCGGCAATGGCGAAGTCGATTCGAAGGCCGCGCGCCTTGCGGAGATCGCTGGCGCCGCGTCCTCGTTCAACAAGAACCGCGGCTTTGCGCGCGCCTAACGCGTAACGTTCGTAACCTCACACAAAGGGCAATCAATGTCTTACTCTTCCATTCCCTACCCGGCTCGCCACGTTGACGCCGACTCTTGGGCTCCCGGCAATGATCTCGAAATGCCGGGCTCGCGTCCGCGCTTCCAGAACATGACGCTCACGGGCGGCGTGGTCTACGCGAAGGGCTCCGTGCTCGGTGCCGTCACTGCCACCGGCAAACTGAAGCTCGCTGCTTCGGCCGCTGGCGACGGTTCGCAGACCCCGATTGCGGTCCTGAACACCGATGTCGACGCGACCGCGAACACCAACGCCGACGTGACCTTCGACGTGATGGTCAGCGGCGCGATCCTCAACCCGGCCGCTCTCGTGCTCGGCGCGGGCACTACCTCGGGCGCCGCGCAGTCCGCGCTCCTGGGGCGGGGCTTCTCGTTCCGCACTCCGGGCTTCTCCGGCTAACCGTCCTTTCGAAGGGAAAGCAAATACAATGACCGTGAACATTTCTCGTTACGAGACGTGGGAACTCGACGCGATGGTGACGCAGATCGTGCGTCCCAACCCGTGGCTGCTCCGCACGTTCTTCGGAAACCAGAAGTTCTTCGACACCAAGCAGATCGAGTTCGACATCGTCGACCGCGGTCGTCGCATGGCCCCGTTCGTCGCGCCCCAGGTTGCGGGTAAGCCGATGGTCCGTGAGGGCTACCGGACCCGCACGATCACCCCGGCTTACATCAAGCCGACCGATCTGGTGCGGCCCGATCAGGCGTTCACCCGCCTCGCTGGCGAGGGCGCTTACGGCGGTGTGCTCACGCCGAAGCAGCGCTTCGACAAGATCGTGATGGAGTACCTCACCCTTCACGAAGACGCCATCGACAACCGGCTGGAATGGATGGCGGCGCAGGCCCTCGTTACGGGCGGCATCACCATCTCGGGCGAGTCGTACCCGACCACCCGCGTTGACTTCGGCCGCGACGCCTCGCTGACCGCAGCGCTGGCGGGCGGCGCGAAGTGGGACCAGTCGACCGCGACGCCGATCAACGACATCGAGACCTTCTCGCTGCTCGTTACTCAGTTGTCGAAGGGCGCCATCGTCACCGACCTCGTCATGGACGGTCAGGCTTGGAATCTTCTGAAGAAGAACTCGCAGATCACCGACCTGATCGACATCCGCTTCCGTCGCAGCGCCGGGACCGGCGAGACCAGCGTCGACAGCGGCCCCCGCACCAAGCTCAACGAGCCGGTGTACGTGGGCACGCTTCAGGGCAAGATCGACCTGTGGGTGTACGACTCGTACTACCTCGATGACGCGGGTGCTTCGCAGCCGTACATCCCGGCCAAGACCGTGATCGGTGTCGCGTCCGGCGCGCTGGAAGGCACGCAGTACTACGGCGCCATCATCGACCTCGACGCCGAGATTCAGGCACGCCGTTCGTTCACCAAGACGAAGGTGCTGTTCAATCCGTCGGGGCTCGAAATGGTCACGCAGTCGGCGCCGCTGGTTGCGCCCAAGCGCCCGAACACCACGTTCGTGCTGACCGTCGCGTAAGGTCTGTCACCTCACGCGTGTAGCTCGGCCGCTTCGTCTTATCGACGGAGCGGCTTTGACCCCACAGGAGAAAGAGAAGTCATGGCTTCCATCGTTACCACCAAGAGCGTTGTGATCGGCGTCCCCGTCTTCGACGGCAAGGGCAAGCCCGTCACCGAGAAGATCAAGTTCGGCAATCGTGAGCGCGAGCATCACGTTCACGACAACACCACGCACCTTGCGGGCACCGTGTTCGAGATCGGCGAAGAGAGCGATCCGGCCAGCGGCATCGTCAGCAAGGAGCTGGCCGACGAGCTGAAGGCGGACGGTCATGCGCGCGACCACGTCCTCGGCCTCGACGACGACGAAGTGTCGCCCGTCAAGGATGCGGACGTTCTGTCCTAACCAACCACAGACCGCGAGGTGGGGTGAACAACTCCACCTGGGGTCTCAAACTCGGTAGGGCAAATGGATGTCTCCGGCATGACTGCGGATGATCTGGCGAAATTAGTTCGCGAAGCCATCCGCGCAGAGTTTACCGCTTGCGGACTTCTCGCGAGCACACCCGCCGAGCAAATCGAAGCGCAGTCGGATTTCTTGTTTCTGCGTCGATGGCGAAAGGCATACGACAACCTCGTCACCAAAGTCGGCTCAGCCGTGATCTTTATGATCGTGACGTTCGTTGGCGGCCTTATCGCGCTCGGCTTCAACATCAAATTCGGAAAGTAGCGCGATGCTGGTCTATTCCACTGCCGGGCAGGTTGATTGCCGCTCGGTGACCGTCCCGGCGTGCGAGCCGGATGGCGACGCCTCACAGAGCGCGCAGATCGCGGCGCTTGGCTGCTTCCAAATGCGGAAGCGTGACACTGTCGACTTTACCGTCGATTGGTCGGAATGGCTCAAGGCGAACGGCAATGCGCAGTTGTCGGCCGCCACATTCGCTGTCGCGACCGATAGTCCGAAGACGCCGACCGTCTCCGGGCAGGCGTTCTCACCCGCGGGCAAGTGCGCTGTCGTGTTGACGGCCGCTGACGACGCCCTGGCGGGCGACGCTTACTACGTCGATCTGACCATCACCGTTGCGGCGACTGCCGCGGTGACCCCGGCCGACGTGGCGATCCCGGCGCGAACGCTGGTGAGGCGCATTCATGTCGTCGTCATCAACGGGTAGTTGGTTCGACGCTGAAGCACAGAGCCTGCGTGAGCTGATCGAAGAGTACGGTGAAGCATTCAATTGCTTCCCGCACACGACGCAGCGCATCAACTTCCCGACTGTCCCCGACCCGAGCCGTCCTGCGTACGGGTTCGAGGGCATCTACGAGCGTGACGCCAAAGACGTGACGCTCGGGCTCGGCGAGGTGAATGTCTCCACGCGACATCTCTGCGTCACGGCCCTGGCCTGCGATGTCCCTGGCATCGCGCAGGGCGACCGGCTTCAACACAAAGACACTGGCGAGCTGTTCGAACTCACCGACGTTCGGCCTGATGGGCTGAGCGGCGTCGAGCTGCGCATGGTGCAATTGGGGAGACAGAAGTGAGCCTCAATCGTTTGATGCTTCGAGCGCTCGCGTGCGTGGCGCTCCAACAGCAAGCCGACGACACCGTTCCGCCTACGATGGCAGAGGACCGCGTCTTCGACAGCCGTATCGACCCGTTGGTGTTTCGGAAGTTCGAGAAGCCGATGCCCGGCATAACGGTCTACACCGACGACGACAACGGCGAATTGCAGAACCGCGCGAGTGGAGATGGGCCGTTTAGGCGGTGGGTCGATCTGCGCGTCGAGATCGTGATCGGGAGTTTCGACACGGAAATCATCGACAACGTCCAGCACGTTGTGTTCGACTTGCCGATGACCGACGCGCAGCTCGAAGCGCAGCTCGATCTATTCGAGACACAGACGAAGTGGGCGCTCTTCCAGCTTCCGAACCGCGTCTATACGAACGCGTTTCGCCTGTTCGTGAAGCGCATTGAGTCGATCACCTCGCACGCGACGCGCGACGAGACAGGTAACAACCGATTCGCCTCGCGGCGTCTCCACTTCCGGTGCGAGATCAACGACGATTGTCCGCCCGGATGGTACGGGGTCGACAACGGTCAGCCGCATCCGGCCCTGATCCCGTTCTGTGACAAGCTCGACAAATTCCCTGCGCCGTGGATCACGCCAATGCTGCAAGCCATGTGCTCGCAGCCTGCAATGCAGGGCGTCCTCAACATGCTCGCAGGCACAGGCAATCCGTACACGTACGTCCCGCTGCTCAAACGCATCGGCATCAACGTGGACGCAGTCGAACCCGAAGCGGACCCGAACCTCCTGGCCGCCCAAGGGAAAACGCAAGGCCCTGACGGGCGTATCGAGGTTCAGAAACTCTTGGAGCTTTAATGTCAATCCAGATCGTAAAGATCATGCCGGTCGAAGGCCGACTGATCTTGATGCCCGACAGGGACTTCCAACCCGTGCCCGCTGAAGGTGCTCGCGTCTACAAGGACGCGTTCTACACGCGGGCAATCAACCAAGGCGATCTCGAAGAGCTGCCGGACGAAGTCCCTTCGACCGTCACGCCTCTCCCCGACTCGCCGTCCATCTCCGAAAAGTGAGGGCCTAGATGCCGATCCAGTTTAACCAGATTCCGGGCAACATCCGGGTCCCCTTCGTTCGCTTCGAGGTGAATGCGGGGCAAGCTCCCTATCAGTCCATCCAGCGCCTCGTGCTGTTGGGCCAGAAGACCACCGCGGGTAGCGCTGTCGCCGACAAGCCTATCGTCGTCAGTCAGGGTGAAGACGGTCTGTTCGGGCCGGGCTCCATGCTTGCGGCCATGTATAAGATGGCGCGCACCCAGGCTCCGTTTCAGGAGATTTGGTGCCTTCCGCTGTCCGACGCGGGCGGCGCGTCCGCGGCTGTCGGTTCGATCAAGTCGGCGCTGCCGACATATTCGACTAGCATCGTCGTCTACGTTGGCGGCTATCGCATCTCCGTCCCCGTGAACGCACTGATGACCGCGGCCAATGTCGCGACCGCGATTGCGGCGGCCGTCAACGGTGCGGTGGGCTTCACCTCGAACGGCCAGACCATGCTCATGTCGGCGGCCATCGACGGCACCGACTCGGCGAAGGTCAACCTGACCGCGGTCAACAAGGGCACCCTCGGCAACTCGATCCGCATCGAGACGCGCATCTACGCCGACGACGGCGATGCCGCCGACCAGCTCTTGACCATCGTGCAGCCCACGGGCGGTGCGGGCGATCCCGACATCACCAACGCGATCTCGAACATGGGCGACGATCAGTGGGATTGGATCGTGTCGCCTTATTGCACTGGCGCGATGCTCACGCAGATTGAAGCGTGGCTCGACAGCCGGTGGGGTCCGATGTCGCAGCGCTACGGGCACAACATCAGCGCCATGAACGGCAGCGCAGGCTCGGTGCAGACCTTCACTTCTGCTCGCAACTCCTGGCACACGTCGATCATGCCGACCAACAACGCACCGCAGCCGACTTTCCTGTGGGCCGCTGCCGTTGGCGGCAAGGTCGCCGAGCACTTGCAGACCCCGCCCGAACTGTCGCGTCCGCTTCAGACCGTCGTTCTCAAGGGCATTCTGCCCCCGAAGAACGTTGCGGATCAGTGGAGCACCGTGCAGCGTCAGAGCTTCTACTACGCTGGCGCCTCGGGCTATCGCGTGCAGGACGGCGAGGTGCAGATCGACCGCTTGATTACGACGTACCAGCGCAACGCGTGGGGCTCGCCGGATCAGTCGTGGCTCGACATCAACACCATCGCGCAGCTCATGTACGGCTTGCCGTTCATCATGCAGTACATGACCTCCATGTACCCGCGCGCCGCCCTGGTCGACAGCAACCCGAACAACATCCAGGGTTTCGTCACTGTCGACGACATCCGCAACGCGTTCATCCACGCGTACAAGCAGCTTGAGAACATCGGCGTGTTCGAGAACTCCGAGCTGTTCAAGCAGTTGATCGTCGTCGAACGCGATCAGCAGGACCCGAACCGCGTCAACACCTACCTGCCGCTCGATCACGTCAATCAGTTGCGGGTGCTGGCGGTCAACGCGACCTCGTTCCTGCAATACCCCACGGCCTAACAGCCACCCACACCAACTTAGCGAAAACGCCGCCCATCGAGGCGGCGTTTCGCGTTTAGGAGACAAGACATGGAATGCTGTAGCGCTGCGGGCGGTCGCGTCATCATCACCGCCAACGGCCAGCGATGGTCGGCGCGTTCGTCAGTCACCGTCGAGCCGATCAACTTCGAACGTTCGGTCGGGTCTAATCAGGACGGTACGATCTTCGTCACGACCAAGCCCGTCCCCGCGAGCGCAGAGATCGTTCTGTCCGACTCGTGCGGCATGCGGATCGAAGACATCATGGGATGCCCGCTCGATGTCACCATCGAACTGATCGACGTTCGGCGTCGGTATCTCTTCACCAAGGCAATCGTCGTGGGTCGGCCGAAGCTCGACACCGAGACCGGCGCAATCTCCGGCCTCACCATCACGTCGAACGCCGCTTCCTACGAAAACTACTGAGGTAACCAATGGCTGAACCGATCCCGCTGAGTCGGCCGCTGAAGACTCACAAAGGCGAGGTCTCGGAGCTGACGCTTCGTGAACTCGACGCTCGCGACATCGTCGAAGCGCGACAGTCCCCGATCAAGATCGCCCGCGTGGGCGAAGAGGTCGTGCATGAGTATCGATACGACGTGGTCATGAAACTCGCGTCCATGATGACCGGCCACGACGAAGTCGTGCTCGGCGGTCTCAAGGGCGGCGACTTCCACAAGTTGACGGCCGCGGTCGTCGACGAGTGGAATCGCTTGGGGGAATAAGAGATCGCATCAGGTTTCTCTTCGTCGTCGCCCGGATGCCGCCATCGGAAATCCGGGCGATGTCGTCGCACGAAGAGATTAGAGCTTGGTGCGATCTGATCGTTGCGAACAAAGACGACTACTTCAAGCATAGGGGCTCCTGATATGCAGACTTTCCAGACCGCCGCAGTGGTCGGCCTGATCGACAACATGTCAGGGCCTCTGAAGACCTTGGCGGCGCAAGCGAAACAGCTCGCCAAGACTATCGATGCCGGGAAGCTCGACCCCTCCGGCGTCAATCAATACGCTGCGGGCCTCAACAAGGCGAACACCGCTGCGAGAGAACACCTAACCCTCGCCAACCGCATTCACGCCGCCTGGAAGGGCATCAGCGGGTTGGCAGCGGGGGTTGCCGCCTCGAAGATCGCACACGGCAGTGTCGAGGCGGTCAAGCGCTACGCGCCGCTCGAAAGCGAGACGCGATACCAGAAGGCGGTCGGCAACTACAGCAGCGCCGACATGGCGATGCTCGACAAGCAAATGCAGGTCGCGGCTGACAAGTGGGGCATGAAGTTGCTCGACACCAAGCACGCGCAGCAAGTGTTCACGACCCGAGCATTCAGCGCGCCGATCACGGAGGCCGCGACGAACGCATCTATCGTGCTTGGTCGCGCGATGAATACCAGCGCTGAAGAAGCCGGTAAGATGATCGAAGGCGCGGTGTTCGGCCAGGGCATCCATCTGAAGGACCCCGCGTCTGCGCGCCTGGAAACGATGCGTGCTGCCGACATGGCGGCCATCGCGGCCAAGAAGGGCGCGATGACCCCGGAGGACATCAAGCAGCTCAACATCTACGGTATGGCCCCTGCGCACGCGGCGGGCCTTACGCCCGAACAGGTCTACGCGACCGGCATGACCTTCAAGCGCGCGAACATTGACGGCACCCAGGCGGGTACGTTCATGCGCGCCGCGTCCTCGCGCCTTGTGGCTCCGACCACGATGGGTCGCGACGCTATGTCCCTGATGCTCGCCCGTCAGGGCAAGACGCTGGACGACTTCACGGGTGGCACTGATCTGTCGCCGGAGGCGATGGACCGCGCGCTCGCGCAGAACGGCAAGGGCCGGAGGCTGACGGCCAAGGGCATCGCGGCGTTCAATGAGGCGGTGAAGGCCGGACGCGAAAGCGACAACCCGGAAGACGACGTGTACGCGAGCCGCGCTGCATTCGCCGCAGCGGCCCGTAAATCACTCGAAGAGAGTGGTCAGACGTTCGACAAGGGCGAGGTGCCGAAGATCGTTGCGCACATGCTGCGGCTGCGCGACATCGGCATGCAGAAAATCAAAGCTGGCGAGCTGTACGAGAACATCCTTCACAACGCTACGCAGCAAGAGAAGATCAAAATCTTCGGCGACAAGCAGGGTGGTCGCGCCGGTTCGCTCGACCCGAAGCAGTACGACGAGTACAAAAAAGACGAAGAGCAGTCGACCGGCTACGCGCAGAAGATCGCTGAAGAGCGCATGCAGGGCCTCTCCGCTGCTATGGGTCGCCTCGAAGCGTCGGTTGACAACTTCACGAACCAATTGGTGAAAGCCAACGAGTCGTGGCTCACCTCACTGATGCGTACAGGCGGCGACATTCTAACCTGGGGCGCCGGGCTGAGCGATACGACCAAGCAGGCGGTTACGGCCGCTGGTGCGCTCGCCACGCTAGGCGGCGCAGCCTACGGGGCGAAGACCGCACTCGACATCATATCGGGACTGAAGGGCAAGGTGCCTGAAGTGCCCGGACTGCCGAGTGGTGCAACCGCCGCGGAAGCAGCGAAGGGCGGCTGGAAGGCCGCGCCCCACGAGAATCCGTTCATCCCGAGCAGCATGCGCAACCCGACGTTCCCTGAAGGGAAGTGGGTGGAGCCCGCAGCAAAGCTCAGCAAGTTGGGTCGTGTAGCCGAGGGGCTAGGTTGGCTCGGCCTCGCGGCTGATGCCTACTACGGCACCAAGGACATCTACGGCGCCACGCTCGGGGAGGGCTCCGAAGCCGACCTCGATCTGAAGGGGCTAACGTCCGAGTACGGCCGCGTTCGCCGCCAGAACAGGTTGTGGGGCGGCAAGCCACGAGACATCGTCGCTGGCGGTGTCAAAGGGCTCGACGCCTCCATGGGCACGAGCAGCGCAGGGTGGCAAGACTCCGCTACGACTTGGTCCCCGACGAAGGAGGCCAATTGGGGCAGCGGGTCGTCGACCTCGAAGCAGATCGACGTGACCGGAACGGTTACGGGATCGGCAGAGGTCCACAACAACGTGCAGCTCGAACTCCGGCCGTCGCAATACTTCGAGCGGCTCGTGCAGCGCGCGGAGAGCGTCGCGAACATGTCGCTCAACGGCAAGCTCGGCACCAGCATGCAAGGCCCTGGCGACAACGGCACGAAGCCTAGCGCCAGCACAGGGACATCAGGGCAATGACGTGTATCTGCATTGACGACCTACGCCCCGCATCGTTTCGGGGCGTAGCGTTCTTTGTCGCCAACGACAAAGGCGAATACGGTCGACGAGATGTCGTCCACGAATATCCGAACCGCGATGATCCTTACGTCGAAGACCTCGGCCAGAAGGCGACGCGGTTCTCGGTTTCAGGCTATCTGGCCGGAGACGATTGGAAAGCGCAGAAAGACGCCCTGGTCGCGGCCTGCACGGCGCGCGGCCCCGCGATCCTGCAACTGCCGACTGAAGCACCGACGTTGGTGGCTTGCCTAACGCTTTCGGTGTCGCGTTCGAAAGACGAGTGCGGCTTCTACGGCGTGCAAATGGAGTTCGTCAAGTCGAAGAACTTCAGTGCGCCGATTGCGGTCGGCGTTCTCGAAAGCATGATCGGCGGCATCTTCAACTCTGCGATCCCGATGCTCACCTCGTTTTTCGACGCCAAGGCCGTAACGGACAACGTCCTGTCATACGTGGCAGACAACCAGCTCAACCGCATCGCAACGTTTGCGAGCGACATTATCGCCGCGGTAGAGAGCGCGCCTTCCGCCGACGCGGACTTATCGACGGATGCTGTCCAGGCGGGGATCAGCATCTACCACAACGCGCAAGCGTACGCGCAGCCCGGTACGGACAAGTCGGTCTATCTGGCGCAGCAACCGCTCGCAAGCGCAGTCATCGGCAAGGTCGCCACCGACACGGGCGTAACGCAGGTTAGCAGCGCTGGTGTGACGATCACCAGCGGCGCGGCGGCAATCGTACCGATGGTCGCCTATGCGATCAACACGCTAGGCAACTCGCAGTCGCCGGACGACGCCGTCAATTCGCTTAGCGCGCTTGCGGCGTGGAGCGTCGACGAGATTAGTCTTACCGAGCTTCAGGCGCAGGCGAACGCGTTCTCGGGTGGCCCGACCGCCAAGCCGGTCAGTAAATCAGACACGGCCGATGCAACGAATGCCGCGGCGTTTTGCGGCGTAGTCCGAAGCTTCGCGCTCATGAAGCTGGCGCAGGCGATCACAGCAAAGACGTTCCGCACGAGAGCCGAGGCCATCCAGGCGCGGGCCAACGTGGTGGAGCTGTTCAACGCGCAGATCGCGATGTTCGAGGAAGACGAGATTGTCAACATCATGCTCAGCGCTCGCGACGCGGCCGTCCGCTCAATCAGCGAGCGTATGGCGAGCATCGTGCCGATCCTGACCATCAACGCCCCAATGAACAAGCCGTCGCTCTATTGGGCGGCGCGTCTCTACGACAACGCAGCGCGGGCGGAAGAGCTTTCCGACCGCAACGACGTGGTCAATCCGGCCTTCATGCCGTCCACCTTCGAGGCGCTCGCGCGGTAACCGTGCGGGCGTCCTCGCCTTGAGGATCAGCCCGCAATGACCGACCAAACCACCAAAGTATCGTTCATCGTTGGAGGGATGGAATACACCGCGTTCGAGCGTGCAGCCGTCAGCTACTCGGCGAACAAAGCAGCTCGCGCCTTTGCATTCACCGTCACAGATGCAGCGTTCGGCGAAGACCTCGCCTGGAATTTCATGCCCGGCACCCCCGCTACCGTTCTCGCCAACGGCCAGCTTCTAGTGACCGGCTACATCAACACGATGACCCCGAGTTTCGACGCGAAGAACCACACCGTAGAGGTGAGTGGTTCATCGAAGGGCTTCGACTCCGTGAAGAGCGCCGCCGAACACGAGAAGGGGGAATTTAGAAAGAAGACCCCGCTTCAGATCGCGCAAGAACTCGACAAGCAGGGCGTCGGCTTTTCGTCGGACATCCAGCAGAAGCAGATCGAGTATTTCCGGCTCAACCCCAACGAGACCGTATTCGAAGCCGTCGAACGCGCGACGCGGCGTTTCCCGCAGCTCCTGCAAGGCATGCCGGACGGGTCGATCAAGCTGACCAAGGGAGGTACGGGCGGGCAGAACTCACCGTTGATCGAAGGCTTCAACATCCTCGGCGGCAGCGCCACGTTCGACGATACCGATCAGCACAGCGAGTACAAGGTAAAAGGCCAGCGCGTCTTCGGCACCGACAAGAAGTCGCTTCAGATCGTCGCGACCGAGAAGGACAGCTCGGTTAGGCGCCATCTGCCGAAACACATTCACCAAGAAACCGACATAGACGACGACAGCGCGAAGAACCGGGCCAAGCACCACAAGAATCGGCAGCAGGGCGAGAGCGTCACCGCGCGCATCAAAACGCAGTCGTGGTTCGACAGCGCCGGTCAGCTATGGGTCGCGAATGGGCTCGTCTACGTCATGTCGCCGACCCTCAAATTGAGTCAGCAAATGCTCATCAAGGACGTGTCGCTCTCCCAGGACAACGGGAGTAGCGGCACGCACGCGCAGCTCTCCCTCGTTCTGCCCCAGGCGTTCGACGGTGAAGGCACGGGCATGGGCAGCGGCGGCGCTGGGTCCGGCGCGCAATCCCCGTGGAGTGGGTTCTAATGGAAGACTACTATACGCACCGAAACTCCGGGCACCGCTACCTAATCAAGAAGATCGACGACAGCAAAGACATTCAACTGATCGATGCGGACGGGCTTGCCGACGAGCAGCACACGCAGATCATGCGGGTCTATCCGCACGGCTTCTCTTCGCATTCCGTCGACGAAGCTCACATGTTGTCAATCGGTCTCGGCGGCCGTCGCGACCTGCTCGTCGCGCTCGGCGGCGAGCACGCGAAGAAGCGTCCGAAGAACCTGCCGAAGGGCGACACCATCCTCTACAACGCGGAGGGTGATGCCATCCGGCTCTTCGGTAAGAAGACGCTCGACATCACGCACGCCAAGAACATCAAGCTCAGTATCGGCAAGGGCTTGAAGGACAGCCAGGGCCAAGGCGGGCAGGGCTCGACCTCGGGGCAGAGCGGCGACAACGGCAAGGAAGCCGAAGCCGGTGAAGACAAAGACGTGAGCATCGTCCTCAAAGAAGACAGCATCACGATCACCAAGGGCAAGACGACCGTCACGCTCACGGCTGACTTCTTCCAGGCAAAGCATGGCGACGCAATCGTCAAGATCGACGACAACCAGATCAGCGTGAAGCATCCGCAGAAGGTCGTTGTCGATGCTGCCGAAATTCTGCTCGGCGAGAATGCGGTGCTGCCTGTCGGCCTCTGCGGGGGCGGCTGCGCGACGAAGGTCTACGCCGAATAAAGGGATCACATGGACATTCGCATTCGCGAAGCGGAAGGAACGGACAAGCAGCCGTTCCTTCTGTGGGACACCTATTGGAATGAAAGCGATCTCGGCGAGTTCGTGTGCGATTGGAAGGCCGCAGGGCCGAGCGCACCCGGCAACGCGTACGGTCTCGCCGCGGATCATGCGCTCAACACCGCGATCCTAATCAGCCTGTTCACATGGCGGCGAGCCGAACCCTACGACGTGCTGCCGTCTGGCGCCGACCCGAAGGGTTGGTGGGGCGATAGCGTCGATCTCGAAGAGAACGAGACGCGAATTGGCTCGCGTCTGTGGCTGCTCATGCGCTCGACGCTCAACAACGAAACGGCTCGCAAGGCTGAAAGCTACGCGTACGAAGCGTTGCAGCCGTTGATCGACCAGGGCGCAGTAGCCCGATTCGAAGTCGTCGCGACGCCGGACATCGTCAAAGGATACCTCGTGCTCGATGTCCGCGCCTACAGCCAGGACGGGCAGAAAATCTACGAGCAACAATTCGAACGCATCTGGCGTCAGGAGTTTCCGTAAAATGGCTTTCCAAATGCCTGACATGAAGGCGATGGTGCAGCGAGCGCGCAACGCATTCCGCGCTGAGACGCCCGGCACCGACGCCTGGGTCTGGCCCAACAACATCTACGTCAGCGCCAAGGTCATCGGCGGCGCGGTGTGGGAGGTGTTCGGCCGTCTGAAGTGGATGGACCGTCAGCGTTTCGCGATGACAGCTACCGGCTATGAGCTGGATCGCCACGGCCTAGACTACGGCATCGGCCGCAAAGCCGCATCGTACGCGCAGGGCAGCGTCACCGTTGCAGTCACCAGCTATCCGTTCGCGGTGCCGTCCGGCACTGTCTTCACCCGCTCAGACGGCGCGTCCTTCACCTCCACGAAGGCCGTGGACGTGGGGCAGTGGTCGCTAACGGCGACGGTCCCCGTCGTGGCGGATGCTGCCGGGAAGAGCGGCAACACCACGTACGGCACGCCGCTTGACACTTCGCTGAGCGGCGTTGCGTCTGTCAACGTCGACGAAAACGGCCTCGGTCAAGGCGCAGATCAGGAGACAGACGAGCAGCTCCGCGTCCGTATCCTTATGCGCAAGCGCTACCCGCCCCACGGAGGCGCGGAGAGCGATTACGTGCAGTGGGGGCTTTCACTGCCGGGCGTGACGCGGGTGTTCGCGAAAGGCAACGCCTTCGGCAAGGGCTCGGTCGGCGTGTGGTTCTTGATGGACGACACGTACATCGCTGGCATCCCGCAACAGGCCGACGTGGACGCAGTTCAGTCGTATATCGATAGCGTAGCGCCGGTTACGGCTAACGTGATCGTGCAGGCACCTATCGCTGACTGCATCGACATTGTCATCCGCAATCTCTCGCCCGATACGCAGGACGTGCGGGAGGCCGTCGCGGCTGAGCTGCAATCGCTCTTCCGCAGAACAGCCACGGTCGGCCTGCCGGACGCTCCGTTCGTTCTGTACCGCTCGGCTGTGTGGCAGGCGGTCGGAAATGCCACGGGTGAACAGCACCACGAAGTGGTTGCCCCCTCTACCGACATTTCGTTCGCGGTCGGCACGATGCCGTGCCTCCGTAGCGTAACGTTCATGCCTGAAGGAAGCTAGGACGATGACTGTAGCGCTAGGTCCCTCTGAGACTTGGTGCCCACGGACAACCGACGAAGCGCTTAATGGCGTGCAGGGCCTTATGCCTCCGGGTCCTGCATTCCACGCCGTGAACGTCGAGGGCACTGTCCAATACCAATATTGGCGAGCTTTCTCAAATGTGCTCGGGTGGACGTACTCGCGTCTCTGCGATTACGTCGACGAGTTCTTTTGCGCGACGGTCAACGAGTCTCGTGACCAATGGATCGCAGAGTACGGAATCGGCGACCCCTGCGACCCTTACGGTAACAACCTTTGCCTGAAGGTCGCGGCGCAAGGGGGCGCAACGTGCGATTACTTCGTGCAGATGGCGGCGCTCTCAGGCTGGGTAATCGGCTGCGAAGATGTCAACATCAACGAGCCAATTGCAGGTTGCTTCGAGGTGGGCTGTACACCACTCGGCCCGACGCCGACGTACGTCGGCACGGGAAGCCTAATCGGTTACGGGCAGCGAGATGTCTGTCACTTCGGCCAAGTCGTTGAGCACCCTGATCCTACCGTGTGGGAAAACGGAAAGTCTGTAGGCGCGTCTTGCGCGGTGCCTGGGAGCAATCTCGGGCAGGGGCCGGACACTGACGAGTCGTGTTGCTTCATTTGCGGCTACTACGACTTCCATCAGCCGCCCGCAGTTACCAGCACCGACTTCTGTCAGCAGCTAGGGCGGACGATCTATTTCGAGTGTCCGCGCTCGGGCGTCCCCTCCGACACGACACCTTGTCAATCCGTCAATGCCCTCCTGCGAGGAACTGACGACAGCGGCAACTATTCGGAGTGGGGGCATGCCTATGTTTGGGAAGTTACCGTAGACATCGGCGCATCCCAAGCTCAACAGGCCGCTTCCGATCCACCATCTGATCCTGACACGCCCATCAGTGCGGCCGGAAACTTCATGGTGGGGCTCCCGCTGTTTACGACTGACGGCTCACAGGCGGGCGGCACTCCCCTTTGTCTCGATAGCGCTGTGGGTGCGCAGCCGACGTTTGCTCTGTGCTTCTTGGACCGCATCAAGCCCGCGCACACCATACTCAACGTGAAAGTGATCCAACCATCATGACCGCACTATTTGGGCCGCAGAACTCTAACGCGGCGATGGAGCTGCCGAGCGGAACAGCTCGTCAACGCTACGGCACCGCGCAGACATGGGTGAAAGACTGTTCGGCACCGGGGCGCAACGACGGCACGGTGCTCGACGCGGCGTTCTACAACCGTATCATAGGCAACCTCGATTATCTCGTCAGTCAGTCCGGTATCACCGCGACTCCTGGCGACATGAGCGTGCTCTATCGGGCGATCTTCGCTGCGCTTGCGGGCGGTGCTCCCGCCGTGCTCGACACGCTAAACGAGCTTGCGCAGGCTCTCGGCGACGACCCGAACTTCGCGACCACGATGACAAGCGCGCTGAGCATGAGGCTCCGCGTGGACGCGCCCCAAGTCTTCTCGGCGTTGCAGAAGGCGCAAGGGCTCGCGAACCTTGGGCTTACCAACCCCGTGCAGCTCGATAGCCTGAATAGACTGCCTGTAGCTGATGGCTCTTTGCTGACCGGCGTCACCGCTCAGTCGAAGGGCGATTGGGCGGGTATGAGCAACGGCACGCTGCGCGCAACCGCTGCGGCGGGGGCGCTAACCCTTGCGGTGAAGACGTTCGCCGGAGCTGACCCTAGCGCGTCTGACCCGGTGTTCTTCTTCTTTCGTGACACCAACATACCCGGCGCGTATACCCGCATCGCCGTCACCTCGGCGCTATCGCTGGTGATTGGGTCGGGTAGCACGATGGGAGTGACGGCTGCAAATCATGGCGTCCGACTGTGGATCACCGCGCACAACGACCTCGGCGTCGTTCGTCTCGGGGCGATAAAATGTTCCGACAATTCGGGGGTTGTCTGCCCACCTGAACATCTTTTGTACACGACCGTTGTACCGGCCAACAGCGCGAAAGCATTTTGCACCAACACGCCTATCACGACCGCCGCACCTTGGCGGTTCATCGGGTTTTGCGAGTGGCTTCCGTTGGCGACGGCGGGGACATGGACCGTCCCCAATTACACAACGCTCTTCACGGCTGGCATGAAGCGACCCGGCGAGATCGTTTCCGCCGTTAACATGCCTCCGGTCAACACCATTACGGCTACGAATTCCAACTCCACATGGACGCCGACTTCGGCCGCGCAGCAGATTAACTTGCAGAGCATCGCAAATCTGGTTGAGGGCAGCTACAGCGGCGGCGTTCAATCCGACACAGCGAGCAACCGGGCATTCGCGGCGGTGCTGATGAACGGGGCCACATTCGCCGAGGCGCCTTATACCTCGATGTTTCCGGTAGGCAATTTCCAAAGCGCGCCTTGCTCTGGCACTTGGCTGCATAAACCGAACGTCGCATCGCCCACTTACGCAGTAGCAATTCGAAACTCGGATAACGTCAATACGGTCAACTTCCCCGACAACGTCGGGGCAGGCAATCCCGTCGCGACGATGGTGCTTAAAGAGATCATGGGTTAGCGCGCCCGATCTCCCCGAATCCAAACAAAGCCGTCGCTCTCACCGCGACGGCTTTTTCGTTTCGCCTAAACCTCCCACACGGAGTAATCCATGACTGCAACCGCATTCGGCCCGCAGGGTCCGAACTATACCACCGTGCGCCCGCCCGCCGATCCGCAAGCAAGCGGAGGCACCGACACATGGTTCAAGAATTGCACGGCCGCAGGCGCGAAGGATGGCACGTTCGCCACCGCTGCTTTTTTTAACACCACGGTCGGCAACCTCCGTTACGCCGTCCGCACGGCGGGCATCCTGCTAGACGACGCTGACGACACCATGCTTTATCGCGCGATGGTCGCCGTGGCCTTGTCGGCGCCCAACCCGAACAAGCTGGTAGCCACCCGCGACATCTACGTCAACGTCAATACCGGCCTCGACACCAACGACGGCCTCACGCCCGCGACGCCGTATCGCACGATTCAGAAAGGCGTGACGGCGGTCAGTCTTCTCGACCTCAACGGGTTTACCGCCAAGGTCCATGTCGCCGATGGCACCTACAACGAGAGCGTTTCTCTCCCCGCCGTCAGCATCAACGGCACTGCCGAGCTGGTCGGTAACGACACGAATTGGGCGAACGTCTTCATCAACCCGTCTGTTGGTAGCGGATTGATCTCGGCGATAACAGGGTCTCACTGGCTGATCCACGGCTTCAAGGTCGCGGGTACGGTGAACTCCGCAGGAGCCGACGCCGGGAATTGCCTGTGGGCCGCTGGCGCGGGGTGTCAGATCGGTTACTACAATATCGAGTTCGGGACATGTCCGTCCGCGCAAGTGGCCGCTACCTACGGGGGCAGTGTTGCTATGCTTGGTCCCGTACGAATCTCAGGTAGCGCCGGTTCGCATATTAACAGTCACGGCGGCAACATCGTGTCGCTATTCTCTACCTACGCGCTCACGATTACGGGGGGTGTCAGTTTCTCTGGCGCATTTATTTCGGCGTCGGCGGGCGGGACCACCGCCATCATCTTCGGGTCGATCACCGGCACCGCGACGGGTGTCCGTTACTCAGTAACGGGTAACGGCGTCTGCGACAGCTTCGGCAATGGCGTCAACTACTATCCCGGCAGCTCGGCTGGCTCGACCAGCTCGGGCGGTCAGTACCTCCCGTAAGTAAAAGGAGCTTCGACAATGATTCAATTCGACCCGTCTAACTGGTATTGGGTACTCGGGGCCGACGCGTCGCGCGTCTGGTCGAGCGCGGCCAACGCGTACGTGCCGTCCGGCGACAACGATTACATCGCATGGCTCGATGCCGGAAACACCGCGAGTCGCCTCGCGTCTGAAGCCGAGCTGATCGAGGTCTTGAAGGTCCGCGCGCCGAACATCACCCCGACGTTCCCGACCGCGCTCGTCGCTTACGCGGCCACCGTGCGTTACAACTTGGAGGTCGGAGGCATCACCGTCTCCGGCGTCAAGGTCGCGACCGATGACCGTTCCAAGCAGATGATAATGGGCGCCCGGATCGCGGCGGCCGCAGACAGCGCGTTCACGACCCCTTGGGTCGCGACGGACGGCGCCATTATCACGCTGACCGCCGTTCAGGTTATCGCGATCTCGGACGCCGTGCTCGCGCATGTGCAAGCCTGCTTCTCGACGTTCGCCACGGTCGTCACGGGCATACTCGGCGCGTCCATCACGACCACAGCGCAGATCGACGCCGCGTTCGAGGCCATCGCGGCCTGATACCCACTATTTCGACCAACTTTGCAGAAACGGCCGTCCCTCGGGGCGGCCGTTCTGCTTTCACACCTCCCCGAATCGAGGACACCACATGTTCAGTGACAGCATAGTCAAGCTGATCGTCGACGCCGCCCGGAAGGGCGGCATCAAGCCGACGCGCTTGCTTGCCGTTGTCGAGTGCGAGACCAACGGGTCTCCGTTCGAAGCCGATGGCAAAACTCCCCGCTTCCTCTACGAGCGACACGTCGCCTATCGCCACGCACGCGCCGCTGGCTCGTCATGGCTGAAAGCCTTCGTGTCTGCCGGTCTGGCGATCCCGAAGTGGAATCGCAAGACGCAGTATCAGGATCAGCGCACCTCGCAAATGCGGCTGGCCCTCATTGCTCGCGCTCGCTCGATCCACGAAGAGATCGCCAACGCTTCCGCCTCGTGGGGCCTCGGCCAATCGATGGGCGAGAACGGCACGGAGCTTGGCTTCGCGTCCGCTACCGCGCTCGTGCAGTACATGGTCGACGGTGGCTTGCCTGCTCAGCTCGATGTTCTGATCCGCGAGATCAAGGCGAAGCGTCTGGTTGAAGCGCTCAACAAGGGCGACTTCAGCACGTTCGCCAAGCGTTACAACGGGCCGGGCTATGCGCAGAACCAATACGACTCGCGCATGGCCGCCGCCGACAAGCGGTGGACCCGAAAGCTCGAAACGGTCCTGGGACGCGAGAAGGCTCCGGCCTATCAGTCCCTCAGTCACGAGCAGCTCAAGGCCGTCCAGGCTCAGCTCAAGGCCAAGGGCTACAAGATGGTCGGCACCCCCGATGGGATTTGGGGCGCCAACACCGTCGCTGCCGTGAACGCCTTCCAGCACTACGAGGGCCTGCCGGAGAGCGGCGATCTCGACGCTGCCACCATGGAAGCGTTGGAGAGCGCGGATGATCGCGTGCAGGCTCCAGCGCGTGTGAACGCGACCGCTGACGATCTGCGCGGCGACTCGCGTGTGGTCGACACGGCTGACAGCGTCGGCCTGCTCGGCAAAGCGAAGATCGCTGCGGGCACGGCGCTCGGGCTCGGCGGCGCGGCCGAGCAAGAGGGCCTGCTTGGTAAGACCCAAGAGGTCGTCGACAAGGTCGATCAGGCGAAGTCGCTGTGGGATCGCGTCCACGGCTTCGTCGAGCCGATCATCGGCAACCCCACTACGATCCTCGTCGCCATCGTGCTCGTGGTCGCTGGCTTCTTCGTCGTCAAGTACGCGAAGCAGATCATCGAAGCACGGGTCGACGATCACCGCACGGGAGCGGTCGCGTGATCTTCGCCTGGATCGCATCGTACTTCACGAGAGCCGCGTTGGCGGCTCTCGCCGGGCGCATCTGGAAAGGCTTCTGCGACTTCATCTCCACTCCGGTCGGAGCGGCGCTGGTCGCAGGCTTGCTGATGTTCCTCGTCGGCGTCGCGCATGAGCACCGCGCGCTCAACGCGAAGTGGGAAGCGAAGTGGGCCGCGGCTGAGCAGAAGGCCGAGAAGGCCCGCGTGCAGCGCGACGCCGACATCAAGACCGAGATGAAGCGCGACGCTGACTCCCGCCTCGGTGCGCTTGCTAAGCGCAAAGACGAACTCGAACAACAGGTCAAGACCTATGAAACCCAACAGCTCCTACAGGCGGCTTCTGGCAAGGCTGCTCATCCTCCCGAGCTTACTGATGACGACGACGCTCGGTGGCTGTCTAACGCTCTCAAGCAACGCGCCCACGTTAAGCCCCAAGCTCGCCGTGGACTTGCCGAACGACTGCGAGTCTTTGGCCGTTGAGGTGCCGGTCCCTGGCGTCAAGGACGCGAAGGGCCGACCGATGATGCGGCGCGTAGTTCTGCGGCGAACCCAGGCGGCGTTGCTCCTGGCGAACGATGCGCTCGCACAGGTCCGCGAGTGCCTCGTCGATCAGCGCTCAGCCTATCAGTCAAAGTAATCCGGCCCGGCAGACGGGACCAACGCCGGAGACCCCGAGAGGTCGCAGCCTAATCGCTGCGGCCTCTTTTCTTTTTGCCTTTAAACAAAGGGGATAACGATGAGCTTGCAAGCCATCGAGACAGTTATGATCGACAGCGCGGGCATGGCTATTCGGCCGGACGACTTCGCGCACACGTTCACTTACAACACTGACGGCACGCTCGCGACCGACAGCTTCGTCGACGCGGACGGGCACACGCGCACGCAGACCTACACCTACACGAACGGGAAGCTGACTGGCATCAGCGCGTGGGTTCGCTCATGATTACGAGCGCGCTAATCCGGGCCTTGACAGCCCTGAGTCTGTATCCTGGTTTCATCGGGAAGTATCTTGTAGATCAAAACACGCCTGGGACTAATCTACTAGGCGTGGACGGTTCAGCTCAGTTTTCGTGGTCTGATCAGCCCCAAGCTGTGAACAAGTGGACAGCAGTCGGTGCCCAAGCCGGTGTGCCTCCGACTCTCCTAGCCCAAGGCGCTGATACAAACGTGACCGGGTCCTTCGCGGCACAAGGCACTGGCGGGTTTAATTTTGGCAACGGCTCCGGCCAATTGCTGAGCCTTACCGACCCCAGCGGATACGTGAACGCCTATCCATCGCTGCAAGCGACTTCAGTCTACGGAGGTGCCGTTTACTTGGCTGCGGTCGCCGTGGTGGGCGCGAACGTTCCCGTAGGACTGTTGCCGGTTGGTACGGCTGGTGTGCTGCTAGGACCGGGCGGGGCGGCTTCCAACAGCGGAACCTACGCTATTGGTCGGTTTTGTAACGCATCAGGTTTTGCCGCTGGGGCTGTCGGGAATGCGACGCAGGCAGGAGGCTCTTACTCCTTCGTGAGCGGTAACAGCGCGTACGACAACGCGATCAACGGCAAGCGCGTTCACGGGTCAGCCGCCCTCGGAAGCAACAAAGGTACGACGCAAATCGCCGAACAGGCGCTTGCATGCGCCACTTCGGGGGCTACCAGCGCGATTGCTACCGCCTCTGGTGGCGCGAGCAACACGTTCAACGGCCTGCAACTCATCAACAACCAGACGATAGCCAGCCGCATCATCGTGTCTGCGCGCGACACAACTAACGGCGCGCGTGCCTCGTGGTTTATTACCGCTATGTTCAATCGGGGTTCATCAGCGTCTACGATTACAGTGGATGGGTCGACCGGCACCGGAGCCCCGTCTTTCTCATCAGGCACGGGGGCATCGTCGTGGACAGTTGCGCTTGGGGTGGACACTACGAACGGTGCGGGGACGATCACTTGTACCAGCTCGGCGGGTAACAGCGTT
This sequence comes from Bradyrhizobium sp. MI1.11, assembly GCF_055811255.1. Lineage (NCBI taxonomy): Bacteria > Pseudomonadati > Pseudomonadota > Alphaproteobacteria > Hyphomicrobiales > Nitrobacteraceae > Bradyrhizobium > Bradyrhizobium sp. MI1.11. The sequence continues at coordinate 51,401 of NZ_JBVVPM010000027.1, read as the reverse complement.
CGATGGTCAGTCAGAGTGGATAACAGTGAGGTTGCAAACGGATGACGACGATAGCAGGAGCAATCCGTTGGGACTATCAGTATCAAGGGCCTAGTGGCGGCGGCGCGACCAGCACGGCGTTGTTAGAGTTGCAGGCCCTTGAAACTGCGACTTTCCGTTCGCGAGCGCCTAAACACTTCGTATCTTCGGGTGCAAACACCGGGCAGTGGGGCGACACGCAAGCAACGTTCGATGCGGAGATCGCCGCAGCGGTCACAGCCGGGTTAAAGTATTGGGCCTTCTTCCGCCAGAACCTCGGATCGAACGTACACGACCCTAACGGATGTTACGGGCTGCAATACTACCAAGCAAGCACAAGCAACAACCTAATCAAATGGTGTTCGATCATAGGCGATCCTCTGGCCGGAGCTACAGGGAGCTATGCGAGCGCCGTTTCTGCTCTCGTAACGGATTTCCAGACATCCAACTACCAGATGGTACTCGGAAATCGGCCGCTGCTCTACATATACTGGTCTAGTAGCTCCTTTTCTTCGACGTGGGGAGGATCATTCCCGAATTACGCGGCCTTCGTCACCGCTTTGCGCACCGCATGCGCAGGCGCTGGGCTTGGTTCGCCCTATATCGTCGTGATGAATGGGCTAGACACTACGGTCTTGAACGGCATCGGTGCAGACGCAAATTGCGCTTACATCGCGCCACCTCCTTACGGCCTTGCGGTCCCGTGGGCGACATTCGAGCCGACAGTAGAATCGTTTTGGTCGTCTATGGCCGCTCTCGGCAAACCGGTGGTGCCGCTGTGCATGACCGGCTACGACCAACGGCCTCGTCTTGTGCGGCCGGTGTTCAAGGGTTCAAAGCCCAATCCATACTACGGCACCAATCAGTACGTGATCGCGCCGACAAACGCGCAGTTGACCGCGCACATACAGGCGGCAGTGTCCTACGTGCAGGCTAACCCCGGCGTATGCCCGGCGTCTGCGATCCTGATCTACGCGTGGAATGAGCACTCAGAGAACGGGAACGTGCTGAATCCGTGTGTGGGCGATCCGGCTGGATCACGTTGCGCTGCTATAGGCTCGGCGCTGATAGGCCAGTAAGCTTTTCGAAACGCCGAAGGCCGCGATCTCCTTAGCGGGGGTCGCGGCCTCTTTTCGTATGCCCCTTAAATTGACCATTCTGTGAGGTCTGTGAGATACGAATACCTTACAGGCCCCGAACCATCCGAGGACCCATTGTCAGACCCGATCAAGATCAACCTCTCGAACGCGCTGCCGGGCCATAAGGCAATCGTTCTGCACTACCTCGCGACCCGCGACCTCGACCGCACGGCCGAAGCCATGCAGATCGAGAAGGATACCGTTCGCCGGAGACTGAACGAATTTGGCCTGATCCGTTCCGTCCGCAAACAGCTCGAAGGCGGCGCCGAGCACAAGATCACGGGCGGGGACGAGCCGAACGTCGTGCCTGCGCCTGAAGTCGTGCGCGTCGAGAAGGCCGAGCCGCAGCGCCTCGACCTCGTCGAGAAGCATCGGTACGAGCAGAACGAGAAGCTCCACAAGGCTCAGATCAAGGAGCTGACTGCGCGGCTTGCATCCGCAGAGGATCACCGCAACTCGATCCTCGGCCTGTCGTTCGAGCCGGTCGAACCGATCTGCAAGCCCTCAATCTATCAGCAGGGCGAACGCGGCAAGCAGGCCGCAGTCCTCCATCTCTCAGACACCCACGACGGCGAAGTCGTGAACCTCGAAGAGATGATGGGCGTGAACATGTTCGACAAGCAGATCGCGGAGAAGCGTTTCTCCCGGCTGTTCTCGACCTCCACTATCCTCACGACTGAGAGCTGGCCGAAGTCGGACGGTGCGCCGTTCCGAATTTATATTCTGCTCGGTGGCGATCTCATTAGCGGCCACGGGCTGCACCCCGAGCTGGCCGAGACCGACTACGGCACCGCCTATGAGCAGTGCAAGCAGGCTGCAAGGAATATCTCTAGCGGGGCGCTCTATTGGTCCCTCGCCCTGGAAGAGCACTGGAAGCATCAGGTCGAGATCGTCTTCATCGGTGTGCCGGGTAACCACGGCCGCTCGACGCCCGGCAAGCCGCGCGCAAAGCTGGCTGCGCTTCAGTCGTATGACACGCTGGTCTTCGACTTCGTCGAGGCGGCGCTGCGGCCGTACGTGAACTTCAAGTTCTATTCGACCCGCGCGTTCGATGCGTACTTCGACATCGTCGGCTGGCCCACCTTGCTCACGCACGGCGACCGCATGAGCGCAGGCGGCGGCACTGGCTTCATCGGCCCCGCAGCCAACATCGTGAAGGGCCACAAGAAGATCATCCTGACGGAGGCGCAGCAGCGCAGGCCGGTGCGGTTCATCTTCAGCGGCCACTTCCACACGCGCGTCATTACGCCCTGGGGCTTCGGCAACGGCTCGCTCATCGGCCCGAGTGAATTTGCCAAGAGCATCCGCGCCGACCTTGAGCCCGCACAGCAGAACTTCGTCGTCTTCCACGAGAAGCTCGGCTTGCTGCGAGAGCAGCCGATTGTCGTCGGTCGCGAAGGCGAGGGCTCGATCTATTCACCCAACGGAGGACTGATCCTCCCCACCATGGAGGCGGCATGAACTGCATTTGTCACGAGCACAGGCCGGAGTGCGACTGCACAGTAACCGTGAAGCGCAGCGAGTCTAAGTACGGTCCCCCGTACCTGATGGACCTAGCGAAAATCGCTGCATGGGCTGTTGCGATTGCACTGCTTGTGCTCGCGTGCGGCGCGGTTGCCAACGCAAAGCCTCTGCACCATCACTCGCGAGGACACCATGTCTCTCAGTCCCTCAGACACAAACATGAAGCTCGCCGTGCTTCTCTTCGTCGGCATGATGCTCCTGAAGCTGCTCGCGGTTCTGGTCTGTTCGCTGGCTGGCATCTTGGTGCTGGTGGCGGATCACTCGTTGCGGAAGCGCGCAGCCAGATTGGCAACGGCGCTGTCTACGGCCGCGGCTCGCTGTGGTGCGCTCGCTTCGTCAATTGGGTCCTGGCGCACACGGGCCATAGCGGCACTGGCTCGGATGCGGCGCGATCCTTTGCAGGATATGGTCAGCGCGTATCAGGACCGCAGCCCGGCGCGATCGCAGTCATGGCGAGGCGGGGAGGTGGGCACGTCGGGATCGTTTCCGGCGTTGACGCCTCGGGAAACCCGATCTTGATCTCCGGCAACAACGGTGGCCGGGTACGGGAGGCCGTCTACCCCAAGGGGCGTGTCTACGCGTACGTTGTCCCCAACTAGGACGGTGCCAACCCCTTGCAGAATCTGGCCCTCTCCGGGAAACCGGGGAGGGTCTTTTTGCGTTTGTGAGGTCCGGTGAGGTCGAGTCATCTGACCAGCCTTACAAAACCGCTTGACAGGCGAATCGGCTAACGGCTATGAATTGTGAGTTCTTTAATCAACGTTAACCAATTTCGATTTTCCTCACTGTGAAGCGCGGTACTTCACGACCCAACCACGTAGAACAGCAAAGGCAATGCATATGCCCGCACGACGTAGAGACCCCGACCGGGAGCAGAGGCTTGAGGCTTTTGCGCAGAGACTTCAGCGCTTGATGACGCAGAAGGGTTGGAACGGCCAAGACCTTGCGGACGCCGCCTCCAAGTTCGTCCCCGACTCCCACATCGACAAGAAGACCCGCAAGCGTTTCGTGCTCGGCCGCCACCTGATAAGCGCCTACCTGCGCGCGGCGAACGAGCCGACCGAAGCGAACCTGTCCTACATCGCCAAAGCGTTCGGAGTGAAGCCCTCAGAACTCTTGCAGCCCGCGCCCGGCGAAGGGGATAGCCCCCAATACGCGACTGCCACCAGTACGCTCGACGGTAAGACGCGCCTTGTTATCGACGCTGAAGTCGATGCTGAAACAGCTCTCAAAGTCCTTCGCATGATCCGCGAAGCCTCTTCCCAGGGCAACCCGTCTAGCGCGAGGAAGTCTTCGCGCGCGGCGGCGTAAGTCAGTTCTGACTTGGAGCACCTGTCATGCTCGCTGTAGCCGGTGGCATCCTCCTGGCTCTCTTCATCCTGCTCGTGCTGTTTGGCCTTTTCCTGGGGCTGCGCGACGGAGCGCGGTTCGCTCGTCGCCATCTCGGCGTCACGGCCGTGTTGCTCGCCCTCGCGGCCTGTGCGGGCGTTTCGTGGCTGATTGGCTAAGACACTCAGTCTCGCGGTTCCATATTGTTAAGCACCGTAATCACCCGGTGTAGTTAAGACGAAGTGTGCAGTTGTCACCTAACGGGCCTGACGTGTAGGGTCCGCTGCCTCGGGAAAATCAGGCAACGATGCCTGGGGTGAACGTCAAACAAAAATGGAATCGACAAGCCATGAGTGCCGAAGTGATCGTGCTGCCGACTCAGAGCAGCACGGAGATGCCCGCTTGCCCCGCTGAAGACGAAGACACCTACGTCTTAGAACTCGAACAAGAGAACCTCGATCTGCGCAACGCGCTTGCTGAAGCCGAGCTGCGGGCGCTGCGGGCGCTGCGGGCGCTGCGGGGAGCGCGGGGCCGCCGCAACCGGGTGACCTTAGTAGGGTCCGCGGCGCTGGCATTGCTGATCGGCACCTTGACCATTTTCCCGCCCGGCGACCATGCGAACGCAGCCACCGAGCCCCCGCTTGTCTTCTTCTCGGCCGAGATGGTGACCCCCGAAGCCGAGCCGGGCGGGGAGATTATCATTCAGGTAACCAAGCAAAAGCGCAGGGTCTGCCCCACAACGATGACACGCAGGATCACACGCCTGTCTGACGGCGTCCGGGTCGACCACGAGACCCTCTCGGTCGGCAGCGAACCTGACCCGTCTCCGGTTACGCTCAAGATCGCGCGTAGGCTCCCGGCCGAATTGAAGGACGGCATCTACGCCGCCACCGCTACGTTTGTCGCTAGTTGTGCTGACCGCACGTTCATCGTCGAGCAGCCGGAACTGACTTTCGAAGTGGCGCGTCAGCAAACCGGGTAACGTTACGGTAACGCTACCCCTGCATTTTCCGCTTCTGTTCGCGTCGTTTCGGTTAGTCGACTTCAAATAAATCAATGATTTAGCTGGCAGTCACAGAGTTCGGGACGCAGGGGTCGCAGGTTCGAATCCTGCCACTCCGACCATTCTTCCAAAAGTCGACGTTTTCCTAAGGCTCGTTCCCAATGGCTTGGCGGACCGGCCGCCGGCGCCCGGGAGCGCCTTCTTGCAACGATTTTCGGGGCGGGTCCACGGCCGATTTGGCCGGGCAGGGCGGCTTGTGTGAGCGGCATGGCTCGGCATTTGCCGATATCAATGACTCGGCGTTGTAAGCTAGGTCAGAGGACTACCGCCGCGCCACCAGCACGCCGATCATGAACGCCACCATCAGCGCCGGCAGCGGCGCCTCGCGCACCATGCCGCGAACGACGTGTGTCCAATGTTGCTCCGGGACGAGGTTCGGAGACCTGATCTCCGGCGTTGGCGTGATGCCCCATTCCGACGCTAGCTCTGCGACCTCGCTCGATGCGAGCCGCACGCCATCGCGGACGCGGAAGATCGCTGCGTCGGATCGTTCGCCTGGTGCGAGCGCCATCAGCGTCGCGACGGCTGTGCGCAACGTCATCTCGCCGTAGCCTTGCAGCCTGACCGATTCCTCGGGGTCGGACGTCATCGCAAATACCTCACAGCGCCAAATGCTCTACAGCGCGAAGTGGCGCGCGATGGTGAAGGCCATCGTCGCGCACAGGACCAGCGTGGATACCGCGCCGGCCACGCCGCGCACGAGATCGGCCCGCGTCAGGTGCCTGGTCATGATCTTGCTCCATGCTCGGCATGGCAATGGCGGGGAGGCGGCGTTGGTTCCTTGCGCGACGGGCGAATCGCGAACCGCGGCTATTTCCGCAGCAGCTCGCTCAGTGCGGCCGTCGCCTCGGCGCAGCGGATATCGTCGATTTCGCGCGACAGGCTGAGGGCGCTCGATCTGAGCTCTTCGACTTTCCAGCTCTCGGGGTGCTGGGTCTCGAGTTGACCGAGCCGCTTGTTCAGATCGTCCAATCTGGTCTGCAACTGCTCGACGCTGGCAGCCCCGTTCACCACCCAGACTCGTTGCGCACGCATCGTCGTTCCCCTGCTCGTCTCACGGCGTTGTGAGAGGGGTTCGTGGCCGCAATGGGAGTTTCTTTTGTCCGGCTTCAGACGGACGGGAACCGTTGCAGATCGGCAACGGGAGTTCCTTCGTGTTAGCGCGCGTCTGGAGCTCGGCCCGTCGCCGCATCAGGCCGCGCGCGGCCACTCGGTCGATTGCTTTTCAAGCCGGCTTTCGAGAATGGCGACGCTCACCCGGATATTCTCGCGCCGAGCCCGCAGGTTGTGCGCGAGCATGGGGTAGGCGACGTTCTGGGGATCGCAGATTCCAGCCTTCCGCTCTTCCTCCAGAATGTCGGCGTCGATCATTCGCAGGCGCCAGCGCAGGTCGGAGATCAATGCGTGGAGCTGTGTCGGCATGGTCGCTTCGAAACGGGACGTCGGGTGCATGATCGCCTCACGATGAGACAGACCCACTGCGGGTCTGAGGGATTTGACTGCCGTGCAGCAAGCGGAATGCCAGTGGGCGGCTGAGCGTCTCGCGCGATTGCTCGACGGCGCACCGGAACGATTGCCACTTTTTCCCGTTGCTGCAGGGGCCTCGACAACGAGGCGATCGAGGGACCCATGCCGCTCATCCGCTATTTCGTCTTCACCGGCGGCGCTCTGCTCGCCCTCCTGTACCTCGCTGACTACTACCTCGCCGGCCCCGTAAGCGCCGCCGCCGAAACCGGACCGGACCTCTCGATCGCCCGAATTCATTCTGCACAGACCTGGCCGGAGAAGATCGTCTTCGACACCAACGTGCGACAGATTCCGTTGACCAAAACTGTGGCGTCAACGTCAGACGCGGCGGCGCCAGTCGCGCCGGACGGTACGCGCCAGGCATTTGCCATGGCGGCGCAGCCCGCCGCGGAGCCCAGGCAGGCCAAGGCGGCCTCTCCGAACAAGCGCGTCGCGGAGCGGCATCGTCGCCGCCAGCCGTCGCGCATGGCGGCGCGCGGTCAGTTCTTCAACGAGCCCGTTGCCGCAGAATGGTGAGTGGCGCTCCGCAATTCATCGTCGGCGCTTCCCACGTGACGGGCGGGCTGCCTCTCGGTTGGGCACCGTGCCGGACAGCGAGGCTGTGCGCGCGACGCATCGCGCGATAGTCTCTGCCGCAACCTGACCAGGGAAGCGGACGAGGGAAAGATTCGTGGCGAGATTTGTGACGATCGCGGCCGGCCAGCTTGGCCCTGTGGCGCGGACCGAGACCAGAACCGCGGTCGTGGCGCGCCTGATGACCTTGATGCGCCAGGCGCACGCCAACGGTTGCGACCTGATCGTCTATCCCGAGCTCGCGCTGACCACGTTCTTTCCGCGCTGGTATTTCGAGGATCAGGCGGAGATCGACAGCTTCTTCGAGCGCGAGATGCCGGGGCCGCAGACGCAGGCGTTGTTCGATCTCGCGCGCGAGATCGGCATCGGATTCTACCTTGGCTATGCCGAGCTGACGGTCGAGGCCGGAATGGTCAGGCGCTACAACACCTCGATCCTGGTCGAAAAGAGCGGCGCCATCGTCGCCAGATATCGCAAGGTTCATCTGCCCGGGCATGCCGAGCACGAGCCCTGGCGCGAATTCCAGCATCTGGAAAAACGCTATTTCGAGCCCGGCGATGGTTTTGGCGTGACCGAGGCCTTTGGCGGCGTGATGGGGATGGCGATCTGCAATGACCGCCGCTGGAGCGAGACCTATCGGGTGATGGGCCTGCAGGGCGTCGAGATGGTGATGATCGGCTACAACACGCCGGTGCACAATCCGCCCGCGCCCGAGCATGACGATCTCTCGCTGTTTCACAATCATCTGGTGATGCAGGCCGGCGCCTACCAGAACGGCACCTTCGTGGTCGGCGTCGCCAAAGCGGGTGTCGAGGAGGGCGTCGACCACATCGGCGGAAGCTGCGTCATCGCGCCCTCCGGCGAGATCATCGCGCGATGCACGACCAAGAGCGACGAGATCGCGCTCGCCCGCTGCGATCTCGATCTCTGCAACTCCTACAAGCGCACCACCTTCAATTTCGACGTTCACCGTCAGCCGCAGGCGTACGGGATGATCGTCGAACGGAAGGGCGTGACCATGATGGCGGATGGAACGCCGGTGCGAACGACGGGGTGATCTCCTGTAGCCCGGGTGAGCGTAGCGATACCCGGGGCCGCTCGCGCGGCGTTCGCACCTTCCCGGATTACGCTTGCGCTCCATCCGGGCTACGGGACTTCCTGTGTCGCCCCCTGTCAGTCCGCCGCCGCTTAGAGGCGATGCTATCCCGTGCTTCGCTCGGAATTGGCCATGTCGCGGCAGTCAGGCGCAACAATCTCAAATGTCGTCCTGGCGAAGGCCAGGACCCATACCGCGAGGTCAAGCGATTTGACGCGGTATCAATCCCACCGAACGAATGTCCGCCAAACCCCTCCCTGGATAATGGGTCCTGGCCTTCGCCAGGACGACGCCTGAGCCATCAGTTTGATCCGTGATCGCATCACAACCAAGTGTCTTTATTCGGAAACAATCATTCCCTATTATCCCGCAATGCAAAAGACCGCCCGCAAATCCCAGCCGATTGCCCGTCCGCCCGGCCGTCCCCGGGAGTTCGACATGGACACCGCGCTCGACAGGGCCGTCCGCGTGTTTTCCGAGCGCGGTTATCATGCCACCTCGATCGGCGATCTCACCACGGCGATGCGGCTGGCGACCGGCAGCGTTTACAAGGCATTTCGCGACAAGCATGCGGTGTTTCTCGCCGCCTTCGAGCGCTACGTGGCCCTGCGCCAGGAGCAGACGCGTAGCGCGGCGGCGAAAGGCGCCAATGGCCGCGAGCGGCTGCGCAACATGCTGCTGTCGTATGTAGAGCATTCCCAGGGCAGCGAGGGGCGGCGCGGCTGCCTCGTGGTCGGCAGCGCCGTCGAATTGTCCGCGGTCGATCCGGTGGTCGCCGCCCTCGTCAGCGCGCGGCTGGAAACCAACGAAGGCTTCATCGCCGGCCTCATTCGCGAGGGGCAGGCCGACGGCTCTATACCCCGCCATGTCGCCGCCGATGACACCGCGCGGCTGATGATCTGCATCACGCAGGGCCTGCGCGTCGTCGGCAAGGCGCGCCTTTCGCTCGACGGCAAGCGCCTGGTCGCTGTCGCGATGAAGCTGCTCGCCTGAATTTTTTGTCATATTAGGGAACAAGCGTTTCCTATAGTTCGGAGACTGTGTGAATGACGATGAATGCCACGATCGAGACCGCGCCGGATCCGGATGCAGTGTCGCAGCTCCTGACCTTCGTGCTTGCCGCGGCCTGTGGCATGGTCGCCGCCAACATCTATTACGCCCAGCCGCTGATCGCCCCGATCAGCGCCGCGCTCGGCCTGTCGCATGAAGCGGCGGGGCTGATCGTCACCATGACGCAGATCGGCTACGGCGTGGGGCTTCTCTTCATCGTGCCGCTCGGCGACTTGGTCGAGAACCGTACCCTGATCTGCTCCGTCATCACGCTCGGCGCGGCAGCCCTGCTCGCCGCGGGGTTCGCGTCCCACGCGCTGCCTTTCCTGATCGCCGCGCTGTTCATCGGGCTCGGCTCGGTCGCGGTGCAGATCATCATTCCCTATGCGGCGCATCTGGCGCCGGCAGCCATTCGCGGCCGCGTCGTCGGCAACGTCTCGACCGGCCTGATGCTCGGCATCATGCTGGCGCGGCCGGTGTCGAGTTTCGTCACGGCGATGCTGTCGTGGCACGCGGTGTTCTTCTCTTCGGCCGCGCTGATGATCGTGCTCGCAGCCGTGCTCTGGATGACGCTGCCGAAGCGTAAGCCGGTCGCGCGGATGCATTACGGCGAGTTGCTGCTGTCGATGCCGCATCTGGCGCGGACCACGCCGCTGCTGCGCCGCCGCGCGCTGTACCAGGCCAGCCTGTTCGGCGCCTTCAGCCTGTTCTGGACCGTGACGCCGCTGCTGCTCGCGAGCGAGTTCGGCTTCACCCAGAGCGGCATCGCGCTGTTCGCGCTCGCCGGTGTCGCCGGCGTGTTCGCGGCGCCGATCGCGGGGCGGCTTGCCGATCGCGGCCACAGCCGCATGGCAACACTGGTCGCGCTGCTGCTCGCGGCCGTGGGCTTCCTGATCACGCATGTCGGCGCGGCCGGATCGGTGCTGAACCTCGCCTGCCTGGTCGTGGCCGCGATCGCGATCGACATCGGCGTGCAGGGCAACGTCGTGCTCGGCTTCCGCGCGATCTTCGCGCTGGGGCATGAGCACCGCAGCCGCCTCAACGGCCTCTACATGGCGACGTTCTTCACGGCGGGCGCGGCGGGCTCGGCGGTCGGCGCCTGGGCGTTTGCGCAAGGCGGCTGGACGCTCGCATCGGCCATTGGCCTCGCGTTGCCCGTCGCAGGGCTGATCTATGCGGCCACCGAGTAGCGGCCGCGGTGGTCCAGATTGCGCGATTCGGCCCGTTTACCAAGGCCGTCCGGCCGGCAATTTCCACCTCGCAGTTTCCCTGCCGCTGTAGTACTTTGGTCGCAAGCGAGCCTGGTTAACGGGCGGCAGGGGGAGGCTGATGAGGCGTGCGGGGCTGGTTGGCGTACCGCGGGTACGACCATGGTCGTGGCAGGCGTTTCTGCTTGGATTCGTCGTTGTCGCGATGTCGGCTGCGCTCCAGGGCGTCTGTGTTGCGCTCGGCGCAAAACTTTATTTCGCGGCGTTCCTACCCAGCCTGTTCGTGCTCGGCATTGTCGCGGGCGCACCGGCGGCGGCGTTCGCCGCGGTGCTTACAATTCCGCTGGTGTGGTGGGCGTTCATGCCGCCCTTCTTCGAGTTCAATTCGCTGACCAGCGCGCATGCCGATTCCATCAAGCTGTTCTGCCTGCTCGCCGTGCTGGTGATCGGCCTTGCCGATCTCTGCCGTGCGACGATGGCGATCATCAGCCGCGGCGGGTTGAAGCCGCGGAGCGAGAGCGCGGCAACGAATTCGCAATAGATCGGCCTTGCGCGGTCGCGCACGTTGCGCGCAGGCAACAGTCCGGAAACCATTCGCACGCTTGCTGTGCGGCGCTAACTTTTCGAAAAAGATTTGGCCGCAATTTCTCCCCCGGGAATGACGAGGGAGTTTTCGGACATGAACGGCCAAATCACCGGGCACGCCATCTTGGAGAACGTGCGCCGCTACCGCGGTATCGCGTCGCTCTATCGCCAGACCGCTGCATTCCGTCCGGGCCAGAGCTGGTCGCTGCTCGAGCAGGCGAAGGATTGGGAAGCGCGGGCGCTGCTGGAGCTGGAAGCCTATTTTGCCGCGCGGATGGACTACGCCGCGACGCGTGCGGCCTGATCGTTAACCATCGGCGCGGCCTTGGGCAGGCCCGCCGAGGGGCCGGTCGTCGGGTTGCGTACGGAGACCACGGGGCGATTACGGAGTTCTCTCGACGCCCGCCTGTGCTAGCAACGTCCCGACCGAGACATCCCAATTCGGCCGGGGCAAGCGATGACCACCTTTAACCGCATCTTCACGACCGAGCGCCTGCTCCAGATCATCGTCATTCTCGCGGCCACGGTCGCGATGAAGCTGATGGGCTGAAATTCGACGGGCTATCGCGCGCCGAGTTCGGGCAATTCGGGAAGATAGTTCGACCCCTCCGATCCCAAGAAATCGAACATCGCCTGCGCCGGTGGCAACAGCACCTTGTCGCTGCGGCGGATCACGTACCATTGCCGCACGATCGGCAGGCCCGCGACGTCGAGCACGATCAGCCGGCCCTCGGTGAGCTCGTGCGCCACGGTGTGGGCCGAGATGAAGGCGATGCCGAGCCCGGCGATGACAGCCTGCTTGATGGTCTCGTTGCTGCTCATCTCCATGCCGATGATCGGCTCGAGATCCGACCTCTGGAACATGCCTTCCATCAGTGTCCGCGTGCCCGAGCCGGGCTCGCGGGTGAGGAAGGTCTCGTGCACGAGGTCGGTCAGGTTGAGGCCGGAATCCTTCTCCAGCCAGTGCCCCCTGCGGGCGACGATGATGTGCGGATTGCGTCCGAGCTGCCGGACGTCGACGCTGACATCGGCCGGTGGCCGACCCATCACCGCGAAATCGAGATCGTAGCCGTGCATGGCCTCGCGGATCTCCTCGCGATTGCCGACCGTGAGCTTGAGCTCGATCTTCGGATACCGCTTCGAGAATGCCGCGATCGCGTGCGGCACGAAATACTTTGCAGTCGAGACAGCGCCGAGATGCACCGTGCCGCCGGTCCGCCCCGCAAGCAGGTCGAGCGCGCCCTGGCAGTCGGCGATTGCGGCTTCGACCCGCTCGGCGAGGGTAAGCACCTCCTTGCCCGCCTCCGTCAGCAGCATGCCGTCGCCGGTCCGCTGCAGCAGCGGCAGTCCGGCGAGATCCTGAAGCTGGCGCAGTTGCTGGGTCACGGCCGGCTGCGTCAGGCCGAGTTGGGTCGATGCGGCCGTGACGCTGCCCTTGGCCGCGAGCGCCGCGAGCGAGCGAAGCTGCCGGATCGTCAGATGCCGGAGCTGTGCTGAGGCATTATAAGATAATTCTTTGGCACTCATTATGAATAGAAATTTTCCTTATTAAGCCACCCCTGTCAATCTCATCGTTGTTGGCACTGACCGCACCGGACCTCCAGCGGGGAGGGAACTGGATACGGCACCAGCAAGGGGATGGACGCAGATGACCGGGCAACTCAGGCTGGACGACCACCTTCAGCGGTATTCCGAGACGGCGCCGCATGCGCTGGCCGTGGCGGCCGCGGTCGACGCCATCGCGGCAGCCGCGATCGAGATCGCCGATCTCATCGCGACGGGAGACCTTGCGGACGCATCGGGCCTGACCACCGGCCGTAATAGCGACGGTGACGTCCAGCGCGATCTCGACGTGCAGGCCGACGCGATCCTGCGCCGCTGCCTCGGCAAGTTGCCGATTGCGGCACTGGCGTCAGAGGAGATGCGCGAACCGCAGATCGGCGACCGCGCGGCGAAGATCTGCGTCGCGATCGATCCGCTCGACGGCTCCTCCAACATCGACATCAACATGACCGTGGGCACGATCTTCTCGATCCTGCCCGCGCCCGATGATCTCACGCTCGCCTTCCATCAGCGCGGCTCGGCGCAGCTCGCGGCGGGGTTCGTCACCTACGGCCCGCAGACCTCGCTGGTGCTGACGCTTGGCGAGGGTGTCGACATCTTCACGCTTGACCGCAAGTCCGGTTGCTTCCGTCTCGCCCGCAGCGCCGTGCAGATCTCGGAGACGTGCGAGGAGTTCGCGATCAACGCCTCGAACCGCCGGCATTGGGAACAGCCGGTGCGCGCCTTCGTCGACGAATGCCTCGCCGGTGTGGAAGGGCAGGCCAATCACAATTTCAACATGCGCTGGGTCGGCTCGCTGGTTGCCGAGGCCTATCGCATCCTCACCCGCGGTGGCGTGTTCCTCTATCCCTCCGATGCACGGCCCGGTTATGGCGACGGCCGCCTGCGCCTCGTCTACGAGGCGCACCCGATGGCTTACATCATCGAGCAGGCCGGCGGCTCGGCTTCGACCGGGCGCGAGCGCATCCTCGAACTCTCGGCGCAGAGCCTGCACCAGCGCGTGCCGCTGATCATGGGCTCGAGCAACGAGGTGCAGCGCGTCGAGGAGCTGCATTGCGATCCCTTGCTGGTCGCCAGCGTCTCCGCACCGCTGTTCGCGCGGCGCGGCTTCTTCCGGCTGTGAGCGAGGCATCCTATGTCCAGGAAGTATCCGATCATCTCCATCACCGGCTCTTCCGGCGCCGGCACCACGTCGGTCAAGAAGACCTTTGAGCAGATATTCTTCCGCGAGAAGGTCAACGCCGCCTACATCGAAGGCGACGCCTTCCATCGCTACGATCGCGCGGAAATGCGCACGCAGATGGCGAAGGAGGCCGATCGCGGCAACAGGCATTTCAGCCATTTCAGCCCCGAGACCAACCTGTTCGAGGAGCTGGAGCGGGCGTTCCGCGACTATGGCGAGAGCGGCACAGCGATGACGCGGCACTACGTCCACGATGCCGAGGAATCCGCGCTGCATGGTGCCGCACCCGGCACCTTCACCGAATGGAAACGACTGCCGGAGAGCTCCGATCTGCTGTTCTACGAAGGCCTGCACGGCGCGGTCGTCACCGACAAGGTCAACGTCGCGCGCTATGCCGACCTCAAGATCGGCGTCGTGCCCGTCATCAATCTCGAATGGATCCAGAAGCTGCATCGCGACCGCAGTGCGCGAGGCTATTCGACCGAGGCCGTCACCGACACCGTTCTGCGGCGGATGCCCGACTACATCCACTACATCTGCCCGCAATTTTCCGAAACCGACATCAACTTCCAGCGCGTGCCCACGGTGGACACCTCCAATCCATTCATCGCGCGCTGGATCCCGACGCCGGATGAATCGATGGTCGTGATTCGCTTCAAGAATCCCCGCGGCATCGACTTCCCCTATCTGCTCTCGATGCTGCCGCAAAGCTGGATGTCCCGCGCCAATTCGATCGTCTGCCCCGGCGCGAAGCTCGATCTCGCCATGCAGCTCATCCTGACGCCGCTGATCATGCAGCTGATCGAGCGCAAGCGAAACCTGAAGTGAACAAGGAGAGTATCCGATGAACATCTCCGTCCACGCTGACGCCGACCTCACGGCGGTTGCGCACAGCGATCTCGCCAATGCCGTCCGCTTTCTCGCGGTCGATGCCATCGAGACCTCGCAGTCCGGCCATCCCGGCCTGCCCATGGGCATGGCCGATGTCGCGACCGTGCTGTTCTCGCGCTTCCTGAAATTCGACTCGGCTCACCCCAATTGGCCGGACCGCGACCGCTTCGTGCTGTCGGCGGGCCATGGCTCGATGCTGCTCTATGCATTGCTCCATCTCACCGGCGGCGACCTCAGCCTCGATGACATCAAGGCCTTTCGGCAATGGGGCTCGAAGACGCCGGGGCATCCGGAATATGGCCACACGCCGGGCGTCGAGACGACGACCGGTCCGCTGGGGCAGGGGATTGCGACCGCGGTGGGCATGGCCCTCGCCGAGCGCATGGCCAATGCGCGGCATGGCGATGGCCTCGTCGACCACTTTACGTATGTGATCGCCGGCGACGGCTGCCTGATGGAAGGCATCAGCCAGGAAGCGATCTCGCTCGCCGGCCATCTCGGGCTGGGCCGCCTGATCGTGCTGTTCGACGACAATGGCATCTCGATCGACGGCCCGACCTCGCTCGCGACCTCCGACGACCAGCTCGCGCGCTTCGCTGCCTCCGGCTGGTCGGTTCGCCGTGTCGACGGGCACGATCCCGAAGCAGTTGCGCAGGCGATCGCCGAGGAGCGTGAGAGCACAAGACCGTCATTGATCGCCTGCCGCACCATCATCGGCTATGGCGCGCCGGATCGTCAGGGCACCGAGAAGGCGCATGGCGCGCCGCTCGGCACCGAGCAGGCGGCAGCGGCGCGGCGAGCGCTCGGCTGGGACTATCAGCCCTTCGTGGTGCCAATCCCGATCCTGAAAGCATGGCGGATGATCGGGCAGCGCGGGCAGGTCGCGCGTCTCGCCTGGCTCGATCGCTATGAATGCGCGACGCCCGAGCAGCGCGATCTGTTTGTCGAGGGCAAGACGGTTGCCCTGCCGAACGCCTATGCCCAAGCCTCGGCGAAATTGCGCGAACGCTTTGCCACCGAGCGTCCGAAGCTTGCGACGCGGCAGGCGTCGCAACAGGTGCTCGACGGCATCGCAGGGACGATTCCCGGATTTGTCGGCGGCTCGGCGGACCTCACGCATTCGAACCTGACGCATGCCAAGGCGCAGACCCCGGTCAAGCGCGACGCGTTCGCCGGCGATTACATCCATTATGGCATCCGCGAGCACGGCATGGCGGCCGCGATGAACGGCCTCGCGCTGCACGGCGGCTTCATTCCCTATGGCGGCACCTTCCTCGCCTTCTCTGATTACAGCCGGCCGGCGATCCGCCTTGCGGCGTTGATGCGGATCCGCGTCATTCATGTGATGACCCATGACTCCATTGGTCTCGGTGAGGACGGCCCCACGCATCAACCAGTCGAGCATCTCGCAGCGCTTCGCGTCATTCCGAACCTGCTTGTGTTCCGGCCGGCCGACGCGGTTGAGACGCTGGAAGCCTGGGACTGCGCGCTCCAAGCTGAAAATCGTCCCTCCGTGCTGTGCCTGTCCCGTCAGGCCCTGCCGACCTTCCGCAGCGATGTCCGTGGAAGAAACCGCGTCGCACGCGGCGCCTATCTGATTGTTTCGCCGGACGGCGGCCGAGACGTGACGCTCATTGCAACAGGTTCGGAAGTCTCGACTGCGCTGGAAGCGGCTCGCCTGCTTGCCACCGAGCATATCCGCGCGGCCGTCGTCTCCGCACCCTGCTTCGCGTTGTTCGAGGAGCAGCCGGAGGACTACCGCGCTGCCGTGCTCGGCACTGTGCCCCGGGTGGGCATCGAGGCGGCAGTCGCCGGCGATTGGCATCGCTGGATCGGCACCGAGGGCGAATTCGTCGGCATGCGCGGCTTCGGTGCTTCAGCGCCGGCCCCGGTGCTCTACCGCGAATTCGGCATCACGCCACAAAGCGTTGCGGAAGCCGCCCGGCGGGCGATGGCCCGCACAGGCAAGCAATAACAGGAGGAATTGTCGTGGCCCGTATCACCCTTCGCCAACTGCTCGACCACGCCGCCAGTCACGGTTACGCGGTGCCGGCGTTCAACATCAATAACATGGAGCAGGGTATCGCGATCATGCAGGCGGCGGCCGAGGTCGATGCGCCCGTCATCATCCAGGCTTCGCGCGGCGCGCGCAGCTATGCCGGCGACCTCATGCTCTCGCACATGATCGACGCGCTGGAGCGGACCTATCCGGACATCCCGCTCTGCATGCACCAGGACCACGGTAATGACGAGGCGACCTGCGCCTCCGCCATCGCGCATGGCTTCACCTCGGTGATGATGGACGGCTCGCTCAAGGCCGACGCCAAGACCGCGGCCGATTACGCCTACAATGTTGCGATCACCAGCCGCGTCGTCGATCTCGCGCATTGGGTCGGCGCTTCCGTTGAAGGCGAACTCGGCGTGCTCGGCTCGCTCGAGCATGGCGGCGGCGAGCAGGAGGATGGCCACGGCGTCGAAGGCACGGTCAGCCATGATCAGTTGCTGACGGATCCCGACCAGGCGGTCGACTTCGTCCGCGCCACCAAGGTCGATGCGCTCGCGATCGCGATGGGCACCTCGCACGGCGCCTACAAGTTCAGCCGCAAGCCGGACGGCGACATTCTGGCCATGCGGGTGGTCGAGGAGATTCATCGCCGGCTGCCGAACACGCATCTCGTGATGCACGGCTCTTCCTCGGTGCCGCAGCCGCTCCAGGACATGTTCAACCAGTTCGGCGGCGAGATGCCGCAGACCTGGGGCGTGCCGGTCGAGGAGATCGTCCGCGGCATCAAGAGCGGCGTGCGCAAGGTCAATATCGATACCGACTGCCGACTGGCGATGACCGCGGTGTTCCGCAAAGTTGCGGCGCAAACGCGCTCGGAGTTCGATCCACGCAAATTCCTCAAGCCGGCGATGGATGCGATGCGCGAGCTCTGCCGCGAGCGCTTCGAGCAGTTCGGGACCGCAGGACACGCCAGCCGGATCAAGGTCGTTCCCTTGAGCGAGATGGCGCGGCGCTACCGCGCCGGAGAACTCGATCCGAGCGTCGACGCCCGCGAGCCTGTCGCAGCCTAATCATTCAGAGAGAGAAGAGCAGGAGAGAGCCATGAACGCACACGCAGGAACCGTCCGCGGCAAGGAAAGATATCGATCGGGCGTGATGGAATACAAGCGCATGGGCTATTGGGAGCCTGACTATGTGCCAAAGGACACCGATGTCATCGCGCTGTTCCGCGTCACGCCGCAAGAGGGCGTCGATCCGATCGAGGCGTCGGCCGCTGTCGCCGGCGAATCCTCGACGGCGACCTGGACGGTGGTGTGGACCGATCGCCTGACCGCCGCGGAGAAGTATCGCGCAAAATGCTATCGCGTCGATCCGGTGCCGGGCACGCCGGGCTCGTATTTCGCCTACATCGCCTATGACCTCGACCTGTTCGAGCCGGGCTCGATCGCCAACCTCTCGGCCTCGATCATCGGCAACGTGTTCGGCTTCAAGCCGTTGAAAGCGCTGCGTCTGGAAGACATGCGCTTCCCCGTCGCTTATGTGAAGACGTTCCAGGGACCGGCAACCGGCATCGTGGTCGAGCGCGAGCGGCTCGACAAGTTCGGCAGGCCGCTGCTCGGCGCCACCGTCAAGCCCAAGCTCGGGCTTTCGGGCCGCAATTACGGCCGCGTGGTCTACGAGGCGCTGAAGGGCGGGCTCGACTTCACCAAGGATGACGAGAACATCAACTCGCAGCCGTTCATGCACTGGCGCGACCGCTTCCTCTATTGCATGGAGGCGGTGAACCGCGCGCAGGCGGCCTCCGGCGAGGCGAAGGGCACCTACCTGAACATCACCGCGGGAACGATGGAGGACATGTACGAGCGCGCCGAGTTCGCGAAGGAGCTCGGGTCGTGCATCGTCATGATCGACCTCGTGATCGGCTACACCGCGATCCAGTCGATGGCGAAATGGGCGCGTCGCAACGACATGATCCTGCATCTGCATCGCGCCGGTCACTCGACCTACACGCGGCAGAAGAGCCACGGCGTGTCGTTCCGTGTCATCGCCAAGTGGATGCGGCTTGCCGGCGTCGACCACATCCATGCCGGCACGGTGGTCGGCAAGCTCGAAGGTGATCCGAACACCACGCGCGGCTATTATGATGTTTGCCGCGAGGACTTCAACCCGACCAAACTCGAACACGGCCTGTTCTTCGACCAGTCCTGGGCGAGCCTGAACAAGATGATGCCGGTCGCCTCCGGCGGCATCCATGCCGGCCAGATGCACCAGCTGCTCGACCTGCTCGGCGAGGACGTCGTGCTGCAGTTCGGCGGCGGTACCATCGGCCATCCCATGGGCATCGCGGCCGGCGCGATCGCCAACCGCGTGGCGCTGGAAGCGATGATCCTCGCCCGCAACGAGGGCCGCGACTATGTCCACGAAGGTCCGGAGATCCTGGCCAGGGCGGCCGAGACCTGCACGCCCCTGAAAGCCGCACTCGAGGTCTGGAAGGACGTCACCTTCAACTATGAATCCACCGACACGCCCGACTTCGTGCCGACCGCGCTCGAAACCGTTTGAGGAGATTTGACATGAAGCTGACCCAAGGCTGCTTCTCGTTCCTGCCCGATCTGACCGACGACCAGATCACCAAGCAGGTGCAGTATTGCCTGACCAACGGTTGGGCGGTGAACATCGAGTTCACCGACGATCCGCATCCCCGCAACACCTATTGGGAGATGTGGGGCCTGCCAATGTTCGATCTCCAGGACGCCGCCGGCGTGATGATGGAGCTCGCCGAATGCCGCAGAGTGTATGGCGACCGTTACATCCGTCTCAGCGGCTTCGACTCCAGCCACGGCTGGGAGTCGGTGCGGATCTCGTTCATCGTCAACCGCCCGCCGCAGGAGGCCGAGTTCGAACTGGTGCGGCAGGAGGTGGGCGGACGCGCGATCCGCTACACCACCGTGCGTCGGCAGCCCGCGCACGCGCCAACCTAACTCATTCTCCTCCGCGCGGAGCACTCCCTGCTCCGTTTCCTTGGCGGACCACTGCTTCGCCGCTCCCCCGCGGCGAAGCCCTTTTCTTCGAGGTGCCGATGCTGGATGTTCCCCACGCAATGACCACTGAACCCGGCGAGACCAGTTTCGATCTCCGCAAGGAGGCCGAAGCGGCTGGAATCACCGGCACGCTGCAACAGCTCGAGCAGGAGCTGATCGGATTGAAGCCGGTGAAGAACCGCGTGCGCCAGATCGCGTCGCTCTTGCTGATCGAACGTATCCGGCAGCGTGCGGGACTGGCTTCGTCGCCGCCGACGCTGCACATGTCGTTCACCGGAAATCCCGGCACCGGCAAGACGACCGTTGCGCTCCGCATGGCAAAGATCCTGCACGGCCTCGGCTTCGTGCGGCGCGGGCAGGTGATCTCGGTGACGCGCGACGATCTCGTCGGCCAGTATATCGGCCACACCGCGCCGAAGACCAAGGAGATCCTGAAGAAGGCGATGGGCGGCGTGCTGTTCATCGACGAGGCCTATTATCTGCACCGTCCCGACAACGAGCGCGACTACGGCCAGGAGGCGATCGAGATTCTGCTCCAGGTGATGGAGAACCAGCGCGAAGACCTCGTCGTGATCCTTGCCGGCTATGGCGAGCGAATGACCAGCTTCTTCGCCTCCAATCCCGGCTTCCGCTCGCGCATCGCCCATCACATCGACTTTCCGGACTATGCGGAAGCCGAGCTGCTCGTCATCGCGGAGCTGATGCTGAAGGAACGGGGTTATCGCTTGTCGGCGGCGGCGCGCGAAGCTTTCGAGAAATACATTGCGCTACGCCGGACCCAGCCGTTCTTTTCGAATGCACGCTCGATCCGCAATGCCGTCGACCGCATCCGCCTGCGGCAGGCCGATCGCCTGGTATCCGATCTCGATCGCATGCTCGAGATCGCCGACCTCGAAACGATCGATCCCATGGACGTCCTGGCGAGCCGCGTGTTTAGCGGCGTTGCGGACGCGCAGGGGAGTGCGAAGCCATGACCAGAGAAATCCTCATCGCGCCGTCGATCCTGGCTGCGGATTTCGCCCGCCTCGGCGAGGAGATCGCGGCGATCGACGCTGCGGGTGCCGACTGGATTCATTGCGACGTCATGGATGGACATTTCGTTCCGAACATCAGTTATGGCGCGGACGTCATCAAGGCGATCCGGCCGCTGACGAAGAAAAGATTCGACGTGCATCTCATGATCGCGCCGGCCGATCCCTATCTCGAGGCGTTCGCGAAGGCCGGCGCGGATCTCATCACGGTGCATGCCGAAGCCGGTCCGCACCTCGATCGCTCGCTCCAGGCCATCCGCGCGCTCGGTAAGAAAGCCGGTGTCAGCCTGTGTCCCGCCACTCCCGAAAGCGCGATCGAATATGTGCTCGATCGTCTCGATCTCGTCCTGGTGATGACGGTCAATCCGGGCTTTGGCGGCCAGTCCTTCCTGGAGTCCCAGCTCGAGAAGATCGGGCGGATTCGAAGCATGATCGGCGACCGGTCGATTCGGCTCGAGGTGGACGGCGGCATCACGCGCGACAATGCCGCTGCCGTGGCCGCTGCGGGTGCCGATACGCTTGTGGCGGGCTCCGCCGTGTTTCGCGGCAAGAGCAGCGCAGACTATGCCGGCAACATCGCCGCCATCCGCGCTGCTGCGGAAGCCGGCAGGGTTCCGGAGCTGCAACATAGTTCGGCGCAGACGATCCGGACCGGTGAGCCCGCGCTCATCCGGTAGGCTACCGGATACAGGCGGAGCGAGCCGGTACCCGAATGGGCTGTGCCAGGGCCTGCCACTTTCCACCAGACATATTGAGTCTACGCTGATTGGAACTTTCGGCCCAACACGCGTTTGCCTAGAATCAAGCGGGTCAAGCGCGCGGCGGGCGCAGCAAATCTTTTGCACAACCGCCATCGCCCTGACGCAAATAAGGGCAATAAGCTCTGTGAATGCGAGGGAGGGTCTCATGGACAACGTACGTCGCTACCGCGCGCTAGCGTCCCTCTGTCGTCAGCAGGCCGCCTACCGGCCGCTCCAGAGCTGGGAACTGCTCGGCCAGGCCGAACATTTCGAATATCTCGCCGAAGTCGAACTCAAGGCGCATTTCGACGCGTGCAATGCGCAACACGACGAGGACGGCGTCGAGGCCACGGCGTGGGAGAGACCCGCTGCGGCGTGACGGTCCAACTCGTTCGAAGATGACCTGAACTTGCCGGTGCCGGCACCGCTCAAGGACGCGGTTGTCGGCCCGAACGACAGGTCTTGTGACCGGCCCGACCTGGTCGTCCCTCGATTAATGCGACATCAGCGTCGGAACGGTCATGGCTTCCAGCATGGCGCGGGTGACGCCGCCGAGGAACCGCTCCTGCAGTCGCGAATGGCCGTAGCCGCCCATGACCAGAAGATCGAGGTTCTCATCGGCTGCCAGCGACAGCATGGTCGGCTGAATGTCGGAGCGCGCCGCCGACAGGTTGACGGTGCGGGTCGACAGTCCGCGCCGGCCGAGGTGCCTTGCCAGATTGCGCGTCGAGACTTCGTCGGGAACCATGTCTGTTTCGTTGATCGCAATGATCACGATCTCCTCGGCGCGAGCCAGGAATGGTGCGGCGTCGCGCATGGCGCGCGCGGCGAGGCGGCTGCCATCCCAACAGATGCCGATTCGTTTCGCCTTGAACGCTCCATGGAAGGTGTAGGGCAGGAAAAGCACCGGCCCGCCCGCCTGGAACAGGATCTCGCGGGGCACATCGTTGTCGAGTGAGCCTTGCGCCGGATCCGGCTGGAGCACGATGCTGAGATCGTGCAGCCGCGCCATCTCGCCAAGCAACCCGACCGCATCCCCCGGCATCGCCCCGAGTGGGTGGCATGTATAGGAAATGCCGGCGTTCATCGCTTCGCTCTTGAACACCGCGAGCGCCGCCTCGGCCCTCTCCACTGCGCTTTCGCGCTCCATCTCGAACACCGCCGCCACGGCGGCGCCGCCCTCCATGACGTAGGCTGCACTGGTTGCCACATAACCAACCGCGACTGCGTCGAGATGGGCGTTGAGGCCCGCTGCGAGTGAGATCGAGCCATCGATCACCGGGCGCATCGGCCGCTCGGTAGGGATGTGGACGAGAATGTCTTTGTACATGACGCGCCTCCGGTGGACATCATCCGGTGGCTGCAGTCTTTCACGGTGCGCAGGGCCCGCGTTGAGCTGCATCAAACGTGCAGTCTCGACTTTTGGCCGTGTCGCCGGCCCCGGCTACTTTGCCAAGATTTAATCGCGTGGACGGGACGCTGTAAGGTGGCGACCACCATGTTGGGTCCAAGGCGACTTACCGAACATGGACATATCGACATGAACGATCACGTCAATTCCGACACCACCGCGTCCCGCAAGATCCTCAGACCGCGCCGACTCGCGCTGCTCGGCACCGTGGCCGCGCTTGGCCTGGCCGTGCTGGCGACTGCTCCCGGCTCTTCGCCGTTCGGCGCAACCTCCTTCATTGCGCCCGCCCAGGCCGCGGAGAGCGCCGCGACGCCGCCGGGCTTCGGCGACCTCGTCAGCAAGGTCAAACCCGCCGTCATCTCGGTGCGGGTTAGGATCGACCAGGACAACGACAAGAGCGCGATGCTGCAACAGAACCGGATGGATTCGGACGAAGCATCGCCGTTTGACCAGTTCTCACGGCAATTCGGCTTCCGCGGCCCGGGTGGCATGGAAGGCATGCCGCGCCAGCACCGCCAGATGATCACGGGTGAGGGCTCCGGCTTCTTCATCTCAGCGGACGGGTACGCCGTGACCAACAACCACGTCGTCGATCACGCCGAGTCGGTGCAAGTGACGATGGACGACGGCGCGATCTACAGCGCGAAAGTGGTCGGCACCGATCCGAAGACGGACCTCGCGCTGATCAAGGTCGAGGGAAAGAAGGATTTTCCGTTCGTCAAATTCTCCGACCAGAAGCCGCGTATCGGCGACTGGGTGGTCGCGGTCGGCAATCCCTTCGGCCTCGGTGGCACCGTGACCGCCGGCATCGTCTCGGCCAGCGGCCGCGACATCGGCAACGGTCCCTATGATGACTTCATCCAGATCGACGCGCCGATCAACAAGGGTAACTCCGGCGGCCCGGCCTTCGACATGAATGGCAACGTGATCGGCGTGAACACTGCGATCTTCTCGCCCTCCGGCGGCTCGGTCGGCATCGGCTTCGACATTCCGGCCTCGACCGCAAAGCTCGTCGTCGCACAGTTGAAGGACAAGGGCGCGGTCACACGCGGCTGGCTCGGCGTGCAGGTGCAGCCGGTGACGTCGGATATCGCCGACAGCCTCGGCCTCAAGGAGGCGCGCGGCGCGATCGTCGACAATCCGCAGGACGGCAGCCCGGCAGCGAAGGCGGGCATCGAGGCGGGCGACGTCATCACCGCCGTCAATGGCACCGCGATCAAGGATTCCCGCGATCTCGCCCGCACCATCGCCACCCTGGCGCCAGGCACGTCCGTGAAGCTCGATGTCGTCCACAAGGGCGACAACAAGACGGTGACACTGGCGCTCGGCGAGTTGCCGAACGAGCGACAGGCTAGAGCCGACGAGGGCAAGTCGCAGCCAGATGCCGGCATGCCGCCGCGTCTTGGCCTCAGCCTGGCTCCGGCCGGCGACGTCCAGGGCGCCGGCCAGAAGGGCGTCGTCGTCACCGAAGTCGATCCGCAAGGTCCGGCCGCGCAGCGCGGCATCCAGACCGGCGACGTCATCCTCAATGTGGGGGGCAAGGCCGTCGCCAATATCGGCGATGTCCGTTCGGAGCTGGCGCAGGCGAAATCGTCCGGCAAGCGCAGCGTGCTGCTGCAGGTCAGAAGCGCGCAGGCGACGCGGTTCGTGGCGGTGCCGCTCGCATAAGTCGAACGTCGATCGGCGCAACTCCAAAAAGGCGGCCTACGGGCCGCCTTTCCTGTTCGCCTTCAGGATTTCGGATGCCCGCCGATAACATTCTCGTTAACGGCAGGGAGGATGACCCGGTTCGTCCGAAAAAGCCGTGTTCGTTCATCACAATTACGGATCTCGTATGGACTCGGCGGCAATGAAGCCGCCGACGATTGCAAGCGTGGAACTTCGAACTTGCCGCCGCTGAGCCGGCCGGCAATTCGTATTTGATCGGTGCCGACATGGATCGATTGAAGCTCTCGCTGACGGCTGCGCTGCTCGTGGCGCCGTTCGTGCTGTGGGGCGGAAACGCTCTCGGGCGTGACGACGGCCGCTACGCGGACTCACCTCTCAAGCCGTGGTTCGACGGCCTGCGCAGCCATCTCGGTCCGTGCTGCTCGGATGCGGACGGGTTTGCCGTCGCCGATCCCGATTGGGACTCGCACAATGGACATTATCGCGTGCGGCTCGACGGCGAATGGGTCGAGGTACCGGACGAAGCCGTGATCACCGAGCCGAACCGGGCCGGCCGCACCATGGTGTGGCCGGTGAAGACCGCGTTCGGTGTGTCGATCCGCTGCTTCATGCCGGGCAGCATGATCTGACGGAGGTCAGCGCGAC
Organism: Bradyrhizobium sp. MI1.11; assembly: GCF_055811255.1. Classification (NCBI taxonomy): domain Bacteria; kingdom Pseudomonadati; phylum Pseudomonadota; class Alphaproteobacteria; order Hyphomicrobiales; family Nitrobacteraceae; genus Bradyrhizobium; species Bradyrhizobium sp. MI1.11. The sequence goes on along the minus strand of NZ_JBVVPM010000027.1, from coordinate 26,111 downwards.
CGTTTGGAGGATTTGCGCTTCGACGTTTTCTTCGAACTCTTCTTGGAAGTTTTCCGAGATGTCTTCTTTGATGTCTTCTTGGACGACTTCCGTTTTGCGGCTTTCTTCGGGACCTTCTTGCCCTTCTTGCGCGCTTTCGACAGGCCGATCGCGATCGCCTGCTTGCGGCTCTTCACGCGTCCGCCTCGACCGCCAGGTCCGCTTTTCGCGGTCCCCTGCTTGTAGCGCTTCATCTCGCCTTCGACATCGCTGCCGGAGCTGCGCGAGTAGCGGCGCTTCTTTGCCTTGCGTGCCATGCATGTTCTCCCTTGGCCTGGGAAAACAATCCGAGACAGGCATAGTTCCGAAAGCGCAAGCAACGTGGGGGGATACGCGGCCTAGCCTAGAAGGAATCCGCCAGCTCGATCTCCGCTTCCAGCACCTGAATGCGCCGCGCTGCCTCGCTGGAGGACAGATCCCGCGCATATTGCGCGGGTTGATATGCCTCTTCGCTCAGCCGTTTCAGCCGGAGGCCCTGCGCCCGCGTCATCTGCTCGGTGAGGAAAGCTTTGGCGTCGTATCTACCCTGAACCTGCATATCGCTTCTCCCTTCTGAAATCGTGACTTGACTATATGTTCTTATTTTGTTCCAACAAGTCATGGACAATAGAATTAATGAAATTCGACATAAAATCAGCGCCTTGAGGTTGGAAATGGCCGATATCGAGGTGTCCGTCCGCGAACTCGTCGAGCGCGAGCGCGATCGCGACTGCACGGAGAAGGCCCTGGCGCAGATGGATCTGCGCCGGAAAATCAATCTGCTGATCGGCGAATGGAAGGCTGCAGGTGGCGGCGATGTCCTGCCGAATGTCCGCGATAGGATGCGCCTTCGTTCCGCGAAGGCAGCAGGTAGTCCTCTGCGCGTGGTCGCGCGCCGCTGAGAGCTTTGGGAGCGCACGGTGGAGGAAGACCCGGATGTGTACCGGATTCTAAAGCTGCGCGCCGAGATTCTCGAACTGGGCTCTGCGATCCGGCAGCTGCAACGCGAGGGGCTCGACGACGCCGCGGCCCAGCTCTTGATCGCCCGCAAGCGGGCACGGCTCGATCATCTGGTGAAATCAGATCCTGCCGGCGTTCATCCTGGCATCCTGGGCATCCATCGTAGCTGAGCCTTGGCGCAACGCGACGTGCCGGGCTCGTCGATACCGCATATTGACGAAGCGGCCTGGGAAAAAGTTCGTTTGAACACCAAAGCAAAAGGCCCCGCGATCGCGGGGCCTTCATGATTTCGGGGAACACCTACTTGGTGTTGCTCATGCCGCCCTTGTTGTTCGTCATGGTGCCGCCCTGGTCGGAGCCGGGGCCGGAGCCGCCCTGACCGGAGGGATCAGCACCCTTGGAAGACTTGGTGTTGGCGCCCGTGGTGGTCTGCGACGATGACATCGAGGATCCGTTTTTTGCCTTGTGCGACTTGGCCTGCACGGCGAACGGTGCGGCGGCGAGGCCGGTTGCCAACATCACGGCAAGAGCGAGCTTGGTGGTCTTCATATGCGGGAACTCCCTGAGTTGAATTGACGCAGGCAGCCAACTGCCATTGGTCGCAGGAGTTCCGAACAAAGAAGTTCCGGTAAAGCACGCATCCTTCAAGATTGCTTGTCCTCTTCGAGGATGAATACGACCCCGGTCAGTGTTGCGCCGATCGCGAACGTCGTCACCAATGTGAGGGCGAAAACGACAACGGCCTGCCTTCCGCCGTGACTCAGCAAATTGGCGACGCCGGGATTGGACAGCACGAGCAAGAGGCTGAAAGCGAGTCCCAAGGCTGCGCCCATCATCGCGTGCGTCATCAGCTTGACGAGCCCGCTGGGAGAGATCAGGTCCGACGACTTCTTCGCGCGCATGGAACTCTATCCCAATCTCGCAAGCAACGCCTGCGACACGCGCCGGTTCCATCCGCATGAAGGAATCGTTATCGCCCGCTTCATCCGACGTTCATGCCGGGTGGGCGAGAATGACCCTGCAACACGGGAACATTCGATATGGGTAAGGTGGTCTTTCTCTATCGCTCTCTGGCTTATCGCAACGCTGCTGCGGACATCCTCCGCAAAGCGCGCAAACTGCCCCGCGGCGCGGAGCGAAGCGCGGCGCGCCGCTATGCCAAGGCGCTGCGCGATCTCGCCCAAACGGAAGCCTGGCTCGAAGGGCGGGTCGCGCGCGAACCGCAAACGACGCAGCGCAGGAAGAGTGCGGCCTCCGGTTAACCGGACGCGCGCTGCAATTCGGCGGAGCTCGCGGCTTCGAAGTTGCCGGGCGTGGTCGTCGCGGCGGTCTTGCGGACCAGCGGCACCTCGAGCCGGCACAACAGACCCTCGGCGCGCCAATCGAATCGCGCCTGCCCGCCGAGCTGGGACTCGACGCTCGCAAGCAGGCTCCGCGTACCAAAGCCGCGGGATTTCGGCGTCATGACGAGCGGGCCGCCGGATTCCTCCCAGGTGAGCGTGAGCAGCTCGTCCTCGACCTGCCAGCCGATTGCGAGCCGTCCCGTCCGCGTCGAGAGCGCGCCATACTTCGCCGAGTTGGTGAAAAGCTCGTGCAGCGCCAGCGCCAGCGTCTGGGCGGTCGCCGGCAGCAACTGAACTTCGGACCCCGCCAATTTGATCTGGCCGCCGAGGGAATAGGGCGCAAGCTCCTCGTCGATCAGCTTCGAGAGTTCGGCACCCTGCCAGCTCGACAGTGACAGGATCGTATGCACGCGCGCCAGTGCATTGATGCGTCCCTCGACGGCGCTGACATAGGCTTTGACCTCGTCGGCGCGGGTGAGGCGCACAATCGATTGCGCCAGCGCCAGCGCATTCTTGGCGCGATGATCGACTTCCCGCGCCAGGAGAGTCTGCCGTTCCTCGGCGCGCTTGCGTTCGGTGATATCCACCGTCACGCCGCTGACGCGCATCACCCGACCACTATCGTCAACCGTGGCGGCGGCCGTGCCGACACACCAGCGCACATCGCCGTCGGGCCGCACGATGCGGAACTCCGTTTCATAGGAGCGTGTGCCCTTGTTGAATTCGGCGATCGCCTTGCGCAACTGATCGACGTCATCCGGATGCAACAGCGCCTGAACGTTGGCCGGATTCACCGCGAAGCTCTCCGGCCCAACACCAAAGATGCGGTATTGTCCCTCGTCCCACATCCAGTCGCCGGTGATCCAGTCCCAGTCCCAGGAACCCATCTTGCCGGCGGCGATCGCCATGCTGCGCCGCTCTTCGCTCTCGCGCAGCTTTGCAGTGGAATTCTCCAGCTCGGCGGTGCGTGCGCGCACGCGGTCCTCGAGATCCTGGTTCAGTCGTTCGAGTTCGCGCGTCTTGCGATAGAGCTCCGCAAACACCTTGACCTTGGCGCGCAGCACCTCCGGCACGACGGGGACCGGGACGTAGTCGACGGCGCCCATCTCGTAGCCGCGCAGGCGGTCGATGTCGCTGACTTGAATGGCCGAGATGAAGATCATCGCGGTCTTCTGGAAGCGCGGGTGCTCACGGATCATCGCGGCGAGCTCGAAGCCGTCGAGCTCGGGCATGCAGACGTCGACCAGGATCACCGCGATCTCGGTCTTGAGCAGCACCTCGAGAGCCTCGCGACCGGACGAGGCGATCACGAGGTTCTGGCCGAGATCCTTCAGGATCACCTCATAGGCGAGCAGCTTGGCCGGCTGGTCGTCGACGAGGAGGATGTTGACCTTTTCGTGGTCCATACGGGCATCCAACTCAGCGGTGCAGCCACATGCGGATTGCAAGCAGCAATTGATCGGTGTTGACGGGTTTGGCGAGGTAGTCGGACGCGCCGGCCTCGAGGCATTTCTCGCGGTCGCCCTTCATGGCCTTGGCCGTCAACGCGATGATCGGAAGACGGGCGAAGGTCGGATTTTCACGAATGACGCCGATGGTCTGATAGCCATCCATCTGCGGCATCATGATGTCCATCAGCACGATGGCGATCTCCGGGTTGGATTCGACCAAGGTCACCGCCTCGTTGCCGGTCGTGGCCGTCAGCACCTTCATGCCGCGCCGCTCCAGCACGCTCGACAGCGCGAAGATGTTGCGGGCGTCGTCGTCGACGAGCAGGGCTGTCTTGCCGATCAGGTCTTCGTCGGAACTGTTCAGCTTCTCGAGCATGCGCTGCTTCTCGACCGGCAACTCCGTGATCACGCGATGCAGGAACAGCGCGGTCTCGTCAAGCAGGCGCTCCGGCGATTCCACGCCCTTGACCACGATGCTTCGCGCCATGGTGTGGAGCTCCGCATCTTCCTCGGCCGACAGCTCGCGGCCGGTGAAGACGACGACCGGAACGTTCGAGAGCGCCTCGTCGTTGCGGATCTGGTCCAGCACCTCGAAGCCGGTCATGTCGGGCAGGCGCAGGTCGAGCACGACGCAATCACAGGGGGTCTCACGCAGCATCGAGAGCGCGTCGGCACCGGTGCCGGTCGTCACGATCTCGATGTCGTCGTGATGCAGGAGTTCGCGGATCGAGAGCTGCTCGGCCTCGTTGTCTTCGACGATCAGCAGCCGCTTGCGCCGCGGTCGCGCATATTCCTTGATCTGCGTCAGCGCGGCCGAAACGCCCTCGGTCGTCGTCGGTTTGTTGACGAAGGAGAAGGCGCCGCGCGCCAGCGCATGCTGGCGGTCCTCGTCGAGCGTGATGATCTGCACGGGGATGTGGCGGGTCAGCGGATTGTGCTTGAGCTGGCTCAACACGGTCCAGCCGAGCATATCCGGCAGGAATACGTCGAGCGACACGGCCCTCGGCTGGTACTGCTTTGCTAGCTCCAGCGCCTCCGCGCCGCGTGCGGCGACCAGCACCTTGAATCCCTTGTCGCGCGCGAGGTCGACCAGCACGCGTGCGTAGTGCGGGTCGTCCTCGACGATCAGGAGGATACTGTCGCCGGGTTCGAGGTTGAGCCGGTCGTCGGGAAGCTGCTCGATGACGCGCTGCGGTTCGGCTGTAGCGGGCTGCAGCGCCGGCGGCTGGCTTTGTTGGGGCGTCGCGCGGGGCGCGAGCGTCGGGCCGGAATATTTCAGCGGCAGGTAAAGCGTGAAGCACGAGCCCTTGCCCGGCAAGCTGCGCAGGTGGATCTCGCCGCCGAGCAGGCTTGCGAGCTCGCGGCTGATCGCAAGGCCGAGGCCGGTGCCGCCATATTTGCGGCTGGTGCCGGCATCCGCTTGCTGGAACGCCTCGAAGATCAGCTTCTGCTTCTCCAGGGGGATGCCGATGCCGGTGTCGGACACTTCGAATGCGATCACGGCCGGCGCCGAATTCAGCACCGGATGATCCGTGCCCCAGCCGCCGACCGCTGCGGCGACCTTCAGGCGCACCTCGCCTTCGGCGGTGAACTTGAAGGCGTTGGAGAGCAGGTTCTTCAAAACCTGCTGCAGGCGCTTGGAATCGGTGACGAGGCTGCGCGCGAGATTCGGATCGACGTCGATCTTGAACGACAAATTGCGGTTCTCCGCCTCGTGACGGAACGGCCGCCCGACCGTCTCGAGCAGGTTCGCGGTCAGGATTTCCTCGGCGTCGACCGTCACCGTACCGGACTCGATCTTGGAGAGATCGAGAATGTCGCTGATGAGATTGAGTAGGTCGGTGCCGGCGCCGTGGATGGTGCGGGCGAATTCGACCTGCTTGCCGGTGAGATTGCCGTCCGGATTGTCGGTGAGCTGCTGGCCGAGGATCAGGATCGAGTTCAGCGGCGTGCGCAGCTCGTGGCTCATATTGGCCAGGAATTCGGACTTGTACTTCGAGGTCAGCGCGAGTTCGGTCGCCTTTTCCTCCAGGGCGCGGCGGGCCTGCTCGATCTCCTGGTTCTTGCGCTCCACTTCGACGTTGCGCTCGGCGAGTTGCTGCGCCTTCTGTTCGAGCTGGTCGTTGGTCTGCTGCAATTCGCGCTGCTGGGTCTGGAGCTCGCCGGCGAGCTGCTGCGACTGCTTGAGCAGGCCTTCGGTCTGCATCGTCGCCTCGATCGAGTTGAGCACGATGCCGATCGAGTCCGTGAGCTGCTCCAGGAAGGTCATCTGCGAGGTCGTGAAGGAGGTGAGCGAGGCGAGCTCGATGACCGCCTTGACCTGGCCTTCGAACAGCACCGGCAGCACCACGAGGTTCTTCGGCGCGACGCGAAGCAGCGCCGAATTGATCGGCACCACGTCGGGCGGAATGTCCGCAATTACGCGCGGGCGCCGGTCGAGCGCGCATTGGCCGATCAGGCCGTCGCCGAATGGCAGCACGCGCGGATACGGATAGACGCCGTCGCCGGCATAGGAGGCAAGCAGCAGGAGCCGCGGATTGTCTTCGTTCTCGACCTGATAGATCACGCCGGTATGCGCGTTCACCAGCGGCGACAATTCGGTCAACAGCAGGCGACCGACGGTGGTGAGGTCGCGCTGGCCCTGAAGCATGTTGGTGAATTTCGCCAGATTGGTCTTCAGCCAGTCCTGCTCGGTGTTCACGTCCGTCGTGAGACGGAGGTTGGTGATCATCGTGTTGATGTTGTCTTTCAGCTCCGCGACCTCGCCGCGGGCGTCGACCTGGATCGACCGCGTCAGGTCGCCCTTGGTCACGGCGGTCGCCACTTCCGCGATCGCGCGCACCTGCGAGGTGAGGTTGGCCGCCAGCAAATTGACGTTGCCGGTGAGATCCTTCCAGGTGCCGGCGGCGCCGGGCACGTCGGCCTGACCGCCCAGCCGGCCCTCGACACCGACCTCGCGCGCCACCGACGTCACCTGGTCGGCGAAGGTCGCGAGCGTCTCGGTCATGTTGTTGATGGTGTCGGCGAGTGCGGCGACCTCGCCTTTCGATTTCACGGTGAGGTTCTGCTTGAGGTCGCCGTTGGCGACCGCGGTCACCACCTTGACGATACCGCGGACCTGCTCGGTCAGGTTCGCCGCCATGAAGTTGACGGTGTCGGTGAGATCCTTCCAGGTGCCGGCGACGCCGGGCACCTGGGCCTGGCCGCCGAGTTCGCCTTCGGTGCCGACCTCGCGCGCAACGCGCGTGACTTCGCCGGCGAACGCATTCAGCTGGTCCACCATGGTGTTGATGGTGTTTTTGAGCTCGAGGATTTCGCCCTTCACGTCGACGGTGATCTTGCGCGACAGGTCGCCGCGCGCCACCGCGGTGGTGACTTCGGCGATGTTGCGGACCTGGGTGGTGAGGTTCGCGGCCAGCAGGTTGACGTTGTCGGTGAGGTCCTTCCAGGTGCCGCCGACGCCGGGCACGACGGCCTGGCCGCCGAGCCGCCCCTCGGTGCCGACCTCACGTGCGACGCGCGTCACTTCCGCGGCGAAGGAGCGAAGCTGCTCGACCATGGTGTTCAAGGTGTCCTTGAGCAGCAGAATTTCGCCGCGCACGTCCACCGTGATCTTCTTCGACAGGTCGCCGCCGGCGATCGCGGTCGCGACCTCGGCGATGTTGCGGACCTGCGCCGTCAGGTTCGAGGCCATGAAGTTGACGTTGTCGGTGAGATCCTTCCAGGTGCCGGCAACGCCGGGGACTTCGGCCTGGCCGCCGAGCTTGCCTTCGGTGCCGACCTCGCGCGCGACGCGCGTCACTTCACCGGCGAAGCCGTTGAGCTGGTCCACCATGGTGTTGATGGTGTTCTTCAGCTCCAAAATCTCACCACGGACGTCGACGGTGATCTTGCGCGAGAGGTCGCCGCGCGCCACGGCAGTGGTGACTTCGGCGATGTTGCGGACCTGGGCAGTGAGGTTGCCCGCCATCGAGTTGACGCTGTCGGTGAGGTCTTTCCAGGTGCCGGCGACGCCGGGCACGTTGGCCTGACCGCCGAGCCGGCCTTCGGTGCCGACCTCGCGCGCGACGCGCGTCACTTCACCGGCGAAGCGGTTGAGCTGGTCGACCATCGTGTTCAGCGTGTCCTTGAGCTGAAGGATCTCGCCGCGCACGTCCACGGTGATCTTGCGCGACAAGTCGCCGCCGGCGATCGCAGTCGCGACTTCGGCGATGTTGCGGACCTGGGCGGTGAGGTTGCCCGCCATCGAGTTGACGCTGTCGGTGAGGTCCTTCCAGGTGCCGGCGACGCCGGGCACTTCGGCCTGACCGCCGAGTTTGCCTTCGGTGCCAACTTCGCGCGCGACGCGCGTGACCTCGCCGGCGAAGGCGTTGAGCTGGTCCACCATGGTGTTGAGCGTTTCCTTCAGCTGAAGGATTTCGCCTGACACGTTGACGGTGATCTTCTTCGACAAATCGCCCTTGGCGACCGCGGTCGCGACTTCGGCGATGTTGCGGACCTGGCCGGTCAGGTTCGAGGCCATCGAGTTGACGCTGTCGGTGAGATCCTTCCAGGTACCGGCGACGCCGCGCACCTGGGCCTGGCCGCCGAGCTTGCCTTCGGTGCCGACCTCGCGGGCCACGCGCGTGACTTCACCGGCGAAGGCATTGAGCTGGTCCACCATGGTGTTGATGGTGTCTTTCAGCTCCAGGATTTCGCCGCGGACATCGACCGTGATCTTTTTCGACAGATCGCCGCCCGCGACCGCGGTCGTCACCTCGGCGATGTTACGGACCTGCGCGGTGAGGTTCGAGGCCATCGAGTTGACGCTCTCGGTCAAGTCCTTCCAGGTGCCGGCGACGCCGAGCACGTTGGCTTGGCCGCCGAGCCGGCCCTCGGTGCCGACCTCGCGCGCGACGCGCGTGACTTCGCCGGCGAAGGCGTTGAGCTGGTCGACCATGGTGTTGAGCGTTTCCTTCAATTGAAGGATTTCGCCCGAGACGTTCACCGTGATCTTCTTCGACAGGTCGCCGCTCGCAATGGCGGTGGCGACATCGGCGATGTTGCGGACCTGCGCGGTGAGGTTCGACGCCATGAAATTGACGTTGTCGGTGAGGTCCTTCCAGGTACCGGCGACGCCCGGCACCTGGGCCTGGCCGCCGAGCTTGCCTTCGGTGCCGACCTCGCGCGCCACGCGCGTCACTTCCGAGGCGAACGAGTTGAGCTGGTCCACCATGGTGTTGATGGTGTCCTTCAGCTCCAGGATCTCGCCGCGCACGTCGACCGTGATCTTGCGCGACAGGTCGCCGCGCGCCACGGCGGTGGTGACGTTGGCGATGTTGCGCACCTGTGCGGTGAGGTTGCCGCACATCGCATTGACGCTATCGGTGAGATCCTTCCAGGTGCCGGCGACGCCTGGCACGATGGCCTGGCCGCCAAGCTTGCCGTCGGTGCCGACCTCGCGCGCCACGCGCGTCACTTCCGAGGCAAAGGAACGGAGCTGGTCCACCATCGTGTTGATGGCTTCCTTGAGCTGAAGGATCTCGCCGCGGACGTCGACCGTGATCTTCTTCGAGAGGTCGCCGTTCGCAACTGCGATCGTCACCTCGGCGATGTTGCGAACCTGATTGGTCAGGTTGTTCGCCATCGAGTTGACGCTCTCGGTCAGATCCTTCCAGACGCCGGTCACCTCAGGCACCTGGGCCTGGCCGCCGAGCTTGCCTTCGGTGCCGACCTCGCGCGCCACGCGCGTCACCTCGGAGGTGAACACGCCGAGCTGCTTGATCATGGTGTTGACGATAGTCGCCGACTGCAGGAATTCGCCGCGCAGGGGACGCCCATCGACGTCGAGCTTGACGGTCTGGAGCAGGTCGCCCTGCGCCACGGCCGCGACCGCGCGCGTCACCTCGCGCGTCGGCCACAGCAAATCGTCGATCAGCGTGTTGACCGAGCCTTCCATGTCGGCCCAGGAGCCGGAGGCCAGCCCAAACTTCACGCGCTGTCGCGTCTTGCCCTCGCGGCCCACGACCTGGCCGACCAGCTCGAGCTGCTGCGCCATGCGCTGATTGGCGGCGATGATGTCATTGAAAGTGTCGGCGAGCTTGCCGTCGATGCCGAGATAGTCGCCGCTCATGCGCACGGAGAAATCGCCGTTGCGCATGGCCTGCAGGGCGAGCAGCAATTCTGCCCGGGAATCGGGCTCCGACATGCCGTTGGTTTTTGGCTTTGGAACGCGACGACCGGAACGTGATGCAGATCCGGGATCGAGGTCGCTCATACTGATTCCCCCGCAGGCGTCAGCCGATTCCCAGGCAAGACGCGGATTATCAAAATAGAGCGTCAGCCAAATTCGAAATCAAGCGCCAACGTCACGGCGCCAGGAAGTGGAACCTGCTTTGCTCAGCCCGATTAACCTAAGTGCGATCCCTCGGAATGGTTCCATCCAGTTCCAGTATTTCCGGGCCGGCCGTTTGTTTTCAGCGACTTGGTTATCTGCCTTCCGGAACGGAGCGCCGGGCGTGCCGTTAGCCCGCAGATGGAGGGAGAGCGCACATGAAAGCAGGATTTGCCGTCATCGGGACCGTGATGTTGTTGGCCGGATCGGCGTTCGCGCAGGGCGGGGCCCCCAGCGGCCGTGGGGCCGTCACCGGCGATCCCGCCGCAAGCTCCGCCACCCCACGTGCGGACACACCAACCACGGGTACGTCAACCCGGTCTAATCCCAGCGGTAGCGGCACGTCGAGTTCGGGCGGCAAGGATGACAATGGGGATGCCGGCCGCGACAGGATGCCGGAGAGCAACCGCACCGTGCGGCCGGAGAGCCAGCAAAGTCATCCCAGCGACAAGTGAACGGTCTACTTGTCTGCCATGGTGCGCTCGGCGTCCTTGACCTGCGAGCGCAACATCGGGAGTTGCTCGCGCGCGAACGCTGCAAGCGCGGCATTGTCGGGCGCCTTGAGATAGCGTTCGAGCAGGTCGATTACCGACTCATACTCGGGAATCTGTGCTGCATAGAAGCTTCTGACAAAACTCGGTCCGTCCGAAGTTTCGGGCTCGACCAGGCTCGCGCTCGCCGGCGTCGTCTTGGTGACGCGCGGTTCGGTGCCGATCGCTTCCTGAATTGGCTTCAGGGCCTTGTCGCGCCTGGCCGCTTCTTCGGCACGCAGGGCGGCGAGGTTCTTGACCTCGGCATTGCCCTTGAGGTCGGTGCTCTCCAGCAGACCCTGCTGGAAGCGGCTGAAAGTGTAGAGATCACTGATGGTCTCGGTTGCGGTCGGCGTGCGGCCGCCCGGCCTTCGCTCCCCGGTGCTGTCGGCAAGCGCTGCCGTGCTGACGAATGCCAAAACGATCGCGAGAAGAATCCGCATGGGATATCCAAGGCGGACGGCGGTCGAAAGTTCCGCAGATGTTACGATCCGGTAAGGGCGGTTGCGACGCGACGGTTCCGTCCCCAATTCATACTGATGAAACAGTCCGAGATCTTCAGGAATAACGCCGACAACTGCCTCCAGCTCGCCGAGAGGGCCGAAGGGCAGCCGGCACACAATCGTTTTCTGCGCATGGCGAATGCGTGGACGGCACTTGCCGACGAGCAGGATTGGCTCGACGGCGAGGTGCCGCCCGTTCCGGCCCGCAGGCTTCAAAAGCAGGACGCGTAGCGCTGTCGTTTTCGTGGATCTGCGTGTGAGACTGCTCACGGACAGCAAGCAGGGTCATTCGTAACAGTCGATCGCGTTGATTTCCTATTCCAGGAGGTTTTTGCAATGGCTCCACGTCTGGCTCTTCTTTCGCTCATCCTCGCCTTTGGCGTGTCGGTCGCGTTCGCCACCGTGACGACGGTGCGGCAGGTGCATCACGAAAATGCATCGGCCCCGGTGCACTCGACGCATAGTTAGCAGTCTGATCTCGCGGGTCGGAACCTTCGACGCTCCGGCGCGTAAGCGCTTCGAGACAGCAAAGAGGCGAGAGCTATCATGGCCCATTCCGACCAAGGCATCATCAGAGATCAACGCGGTGAACAGCAGCCGCGGGACAAGCAGCGTGCGCAGACCGTGCACAAGTCGGAGCCAAAGGGCTCGCCCTCTCGTGAGGCCACGCGCGATCCCAAACTGAACGACAACAGCAAGACGCCCGGCTCCGGCATGGCGCCGGATGATTCCGGCGACGCCCCGAGCGGCTAATTCCATCAGGAACGAATTCGCACGCAAAGAGTCGAGGGATTGCTTCCGGCTGTCATGCCCCCGGTGATCCGGAAGCAATCTCCAAGGACGGCCCTGGCACCCCGTGCCGGGGCCGTTTGCTTGAGCATCAGGCTGGACTAATCCTCGGCGTCGCGCTGCGGATGCGGTTGCGTATGGCCGTCCGGGCCGCGCCCGAAAACCCCGAACCTGCTCGATTTGACATTAGGCCCTGCATCGACAGCGGCGGTGGCCAGGCCGAGCTTGAGGAGCTCGCGCACAGCCGCGGCTCGCGTCGGCATGCGATGTTTGAACCGGAAGTCGTCGACCGCGGCCAGTTCTTCCGGTGACAGCATGACCTGGAGCCGCTCGGCGCGAAGGTCGTTCATGATCAATCACCCAAAATGAGCAAGTTGAGCAGTTTACTCAACGAACTCATTCCACCGCGGTTCCACAAGATGCGGCTATGGCGCCAAGTTAGCCAAAAAATACAACAAAATCAATATGTTATATGATGCAAGGGCCCTTTGGCAGGTGTATGCTCCCGGCAAATGGGAGAGACCTCATGACGAGCGAAGTCACATTGCCCCGCAAACATGTCGACGAGAGCGCGGCACCCAAGCCGGTGCGCCCCAGCCACCAGAAGGTCATCGAGCAGGTCGAGCGCTGGGCCAACAGTCCGGGCCTTCAACCGCCGAGATTGCAGCCGTCAACGCATGCCAAAGCGGGCTAGCGCTTCGCAAGGGGAGAGCCCTTTGACGATGGCGAATGGGCTGATCGGTGCGATTTGCGGGAGACGATGCGAAGCTTGCGCCTGAGCCACCAGGCCAAGACCGAAACGATGGTCCAGACTATCAACGCGGCAGCGAAAGCGCCCGGAGCGCTCGCGGCCACGGTGAAATGAAAGACGGCGGCGAATGCCAGGAGACCGATGCTTCCCCAGGCGGCGCCAGCCGCGTCGAGCGCGGCGGCCTCTTGCCCGCGGCGCGTGCCGCTGAGGCCGGCCTTCTCCTTGGTGCGGCGTTCATGGCTTTCGACCAGCGTGGCGCTCGCGCAGAAGATGGCGGGAAGCGCAAGGAAAAGTCCGCCGACGGACACACCGAAGCGCGCTCCCAGAACCCCCGTGAGCACGGTCGCCAGGCCACCGAGCAGGAAACGAATGCCGTATTCGTACCAGCGTGTCTGCTTGAGCGCGGAGAGCGACAGCTTGACCGGCATCAGGCCGTACCTCCGAAGCCGGCGAGCAGGCCGAAGGCGACCGCAAGCCACACGATAACAGCGAGGACGGTCGCGGGCAGCGCGGACACACGGTATCTGATCAGCAGATGGCAGACGACGACGCTGTAGCAGCCGAGCGCGACCGCGCCATAGATCATCGTCCAGCTTTCGGCCGCAGCATATTGCGGGCCGTGCTGGACGACGGCGATGCCGAGCGTCGCCAGTGCGACCGACGGTGCCGCGCCGAGTAACCCCGCAAAGCTTTTGGGTTTGAGCATATCGCCCAAGATCGCAAAGGCGGAGACGATGATGCCACCGGCGATGAAGCGCACGAGATATTCGGTCACGGCTTTTCCCGCCGATTGACTTGCTTGCGGAACGATTGCGTCAGTGTCCATGGCCGCAAGAGTCTCTCTACGGCCGCGCCAAGCGCAAAGCCTGCGACCACGTCGCTTGCCCAGTGCGCGAGCACTGCGATCCGTGTCAGTGACAGCGCGATCGCAACCGTGCGCAGCAATCGGCGCGGCGTCTTCGGCAGCAAGCCCGCCGCCGAGGCAAGAGCGCCCATATGGACCGCGTGACCAGACGGGAACGCGTCGCGCGCTCGTCCTGAGACGGGTACTCCATGCCCGTGCCCGCGTATGGTCAGCCGGTCTGGCCTGGTCTGATCGAACACGGATTTCAGGATATGCGGCAGGGCGGCCGTCGCGAGCGACACGGCCAGGACGTGGTTTGCCACGGGCCGCTGTTGCGGCTGCCGAATATGAGTATAGAGCCACCCTATTGCGGCCAGTGCGAGCAGCACGTGCTCGTCAGCGGCCCAGGTCAATGTCTGCGCCGTGTGCTCGACGCCTGAATTGGTGTGATCAGCGATCGTATCCGCGATCGCGGTATCGATCCGGCTGGGTTTGACCTCTACCAATGCCATCGGTCTGCAAGCGTGATGTCCTTTGTGACAGTTTTGTAAAGCCCGAAGACAAAGAAGGTTCCTGGACCCTACCTTGCGGCATCAGCCTGGGGCCGGGCCAAAGCGCCGTTTACGGCTGTCCCGATCCACCAGCGGACCCATACACCTGGCCGGTCGCATAGCTCGCGTCGGCTGCGGCAAGCTGCACGTAAATGGAGGCCAGTTCGGCGGGCTGGCCGGGACGGCCGAGCGGCGTCATGCCGCCGAATTTTTCGAGCTTCTCCATCGTGGCGCCGCCGGAGACCTGCAGGGGGGTCCAGATCGGGCCCGGTGCGACGCCATTGACCCGGATGCCCTTCGAGGCGAGCTGCTTCGCCAGCGACTTCACGTAATTCATCGTCGCCGCCTTCGTTTGCGCGTAGTCATAGAGATCGGGCGAGGGATCGTAAGCCTGCTCCGATGTCGTGCCAATGATGCACGAGCCGGGCTTTAAATGCGGCAGCGCCGCCTTGATGATCCAGAACGGCGCGTAGATGTTGGTCTTCATGGTCGCGTCGAAGTCTTCCGAGGAGACGTCGAGAATGGACGCACGTGTCTGCTGCCGCGCCGCGTTGCAGACGACGATGTCGAGTCCGCCGAGATCTTGGACGGCCTGCTCGACCAGCTTCTTGCAGAAAGCCTCATCCTTAAGGTCGCCGGGAATCGCGAGACCGATACGCCCTTCCTTCTTGATCAGCGCGATGACGTCCTGCGCATCCGGTTCTTCCGCCGGTAGATAGTTGATGGCGACGTCGGCGCCTTCGCGTGCATAGGCTATCGCAGCGGCGCGGCCCATACCGGAATCGCCGCCGGTGATCAGCGCTTTGCGGCCGGCGAGCCGGCCGGAGCCCTTGTAGCTGGTCTCGCCGTGATCCGGGGGCGGCTCCATCTTGCCGGCGAGGCCAGGCCAGGGCTGCGATTGCTTCTTGAACGGCGGCTTTGGAAAGCGGGTGACGGGATCGACCAGGTTCTGCTCGGCCATTTTCTGCTCGGCCATGGACGTGTCTCCTTTCGCTGTCGAAGAGGCCAGCGAAGCAGCAGCGATGGTTGCGCTCGCCGCTTGGACGACGTGCCGGCGGGATACTGAAGCCTTGTCGTGATGTGTCATGACGATCTCCGCGATCTCGCGATCTCAATGCGCGGAGAGAGGCATCGTTGCAAAACGAGAGGACGCCGACCCGCAAGCCGGCGTCCTCGGAAGATGTTTACTTGGTCTGGCCGACGCTTGGCGCCTTGCCGAGCTCCTTGGCCATGTCGAGATGGTGCTTGAGCGCCGGCAGCGTCTTGCCGGCCCAATCCTTCAGGTCGGAATTGTCGCCGCCCTTGGCGTAACGCTCGAACAGCGAGACCGCGTCCTCGTGGGCGCTGACCTGGTACGAATTGTAATCCGAGCTGAAGTCCCTGCCATTCGCGCTCTTGAGCTTGTCGAGCTTGCTCTGATGCGAGCTGTCGAGCGCTGTCGGAAGGGTCGCCTGCACCTTGCCGCCGGTGACGAGGCCCTTCAGTTCGCTGCTGGTCTTGGTGTGGTCGGTCACCATCTGCTGCGCAAAGGTCTTCTCCTGTGCGTTGCCCTTCTGCTCGGCAAGTTTGCTCGATTCGATCTCGAACATGTCGCTGATGGCGACTTCCTTGACGAAGTCGGCGGTGGCAGGCGCGACGCCGAGCGCCGAGTTGACGCCGGTTTTCTCGCCCAGCGACTGGGCGAGCGCGGGGCCTGCGAGCAGCACGCAAGCAGCTGCGATAATCATTCGTTTCATGGTCCGATCCCTCCGAATGGGCGCGCAGCCTCTCGCCGCGCGGCATTGCGCCCACCAACACGCTGCAGCGGCCGGAGTTCCTAACGGCTAATCCGTCGGTCTCCGCCCGCTGCGTGGGTTGATGGGATCCGTCGGCTTGCGCCGAAGCCGTTCGGGCAGGAACGGCTCGGTCGGCGTGGCAGTGGCCTCGGCACGCACGTCTGCATGGCGTTGTGCCCGTTCATGCGGCGTCCGGTTGTCGTTGATCTGCCGCTTCACGTCGAGGCCATCCACGGGATCGTTGACGCCGTGCTGGATATCGCGGAAATCGCTCATGCTTCACCTCATTCACTTCCAGGCAGGATTTTTTCCAACACCTGCCGCGCCGCGCCCTTGATCACTCTGCTCTCGTTGGGATCGCCCTTCATCAGCGCAAGAGAGAAGTTCTTGGCCTGCTGCAAGGTGATGTGCGGCGGCAGCGGCGGCACTTCGGGGTCGGTCTTCACCTCCAGCACCACCGGCATCTGGCTCGCGAGCGCCTGGTCCCAAGCCGAGCCTAGTAGCTGCGGGCTGTCGACATAGATGCCGGAGAGGCCGATCAGCTCGGCAAAGCGCGAATAGGACACGTTCGGGATGCGCTGCGATGCCTCGAATTTCGGATCGCCGTTGATGACGCGCTGCTCCCAGGTCACCTGGTTGAGGTCTTCGTTGTTGAAGACGCAGACGATGAAGCGCGGATCCTTCCACTCGCGCCAATACTTCGCGGCGGTGATCAGTTCGGCCATGTTGTTCATTTGCATCGCGCCGTCGCCGACAAGGGCAATCACCGGGCGGTCGGAATGCGCGTATTTCGCGGCGAGCGCATAGGGCACCGAGGCACCCATCGAGGCGAGGCCGCCTGAGAGCGAGGCCGTCATGCCGCGGCGCATCTTCAGGTCGCGCGCGAACCAGTTGGCGCAGGAGCCGGAATCGCTGGTGACGATGGCGCGGTCGGGCAGGCGCGGAGACAGCTCCCAGGCGACGAGTTGCGGATTGACCGGTGCCGCGGGCTGATGGGCCCGATCATCCAGCGTCTTCCACCATTTCGCGACGTCGTCTTCGATGCCCTGGCGCCAGGCGCCATCGCTCTTGGGTTTCAGTCGCGGCAGCAGGGCGCGCAGCGTCTCGGCGGCGTCGCCGACCAGGCCGACCTCCATGGGAAAGCGGATCGACATCATGCTGGCGTCGATGTCGATCTGCACGCCGCACGCCGCGCCTTCCTTCGGCAGGAATTCGGCATAGGGGAACCCCGAGCCGACCATCAGCAGCGTGTCGCATTCCATCATCATGTTGTAGCTGGGTTCGGTGCCGAGCAGGCCGATCGAGCCGGTGACCCACGGCAGATCGTCGGGGAGCGCTGCCTTGCCGAGCAGCGCCTTGGCGCAGCCGGCGGACAAGCGGTCGGCGACCGCGATCACCTCTTCGGTGGCGTGGAGCGCGCCGGCGCCGATGAGCATCGCGACCTTCTTGCCGGCGTTGAGCACCTCGGCGGCACGGTCGAGGTCAGCGTCACGAGGCTTGATGCCTGGCGCGCTATAGCCGACGCCAGAGTGCAGGGTGCCGTGAGCGCGCGGCGGATCCTCGTAGGGCTCCTCCTGGATATCGTTGGGCAGGATGATCACCGTTGGCGTGCGCCGGGCCAACGCGATTCGGATCGACCGATCGATCAGATGCCGGATTTGCGCCGGCGAGGAGGCCTGCATGACGTAGGCGCCAGCCACATCCTTGAACATCGAGACGAGATCGAGTTCCTGCTGATAGTGTCCGCCCAGCGCATTGCGTGCCTGCTGACCGACGATCGCGAGCACGGGCTGGTGATCCAGCAGGGCATCGTAGAGCCCGGTGATCAGATGCGAGGCGCCGGGGCCCGAAGTGGCGATACACACCCCCAGTTGGCCAGAGAACTTCGCATAGGCGCTCGCCATGAAAGCGGCCATCTCCTCATGCCGCGCCTGGACAAAGCCGATCTTGCCCTCAGCACGCTGAAGCGCACCGAATACGCCGTTGATGCCATCGCCGGGATAGCCAAAGAGGTGGCGCACGCCCCATTGATGCAGACGTTGAACGATGAAGTCTGAGACGGTCTGGGACATCGAGGGCGCCCTTCGTTTTCCGGTATTTGGTTTCCGGGATTTGAAGCTGAGAGAACCGCCCGTTTCCGGCGATGTTCCTCAAGTCTGACGGAACATGCCGGAACGATCGCGCACCTCTTTGGGTTGTCTCCAGACTGGCTGAGTGGAGAATTGAGATGTTGAATCAGGGTGAACTGGACCAAAACGAGATGGGTCGGTTGATCGGCAGCGACAAGGTCGAGGGAACATCGGTCTACGGCGCCGATCGCAACAAAATCGGCTCGATCGAACGCGTGATGATCGACAAGATCAGCGGCAAGGTGTCCTACGCCGTGCTCGGCTTCGGCGGATTTCTGGGCCTCGGCAACGACCATTATCCGCTGCCCTGGCAGTCGCTGAAATACGACACGGAGCTCGGCGGTTACGTCACGGGCATCACCACCAAGGAACTGGAAGGCGCGCCGAAATATGGCGAGCGGAGTGATTGGAACTGGGGGGATGACGCCGCGGTTCGCGGCATCAACTCCTATTATGGCGTCCCCTTCGCGTAAGCGTTTCCACCGAAAGGAAGCTCGATGAGCAAGGAACGGCCTAACGACGATCCCCGGCAGCAGAGCGACTGGGGTTCGCACAAGCAGACGGACAAGCCCTGGAAAGGCACTCCGGAAAAAGAGCAGGGATCGGACGAGGTGAAGCCCGATCTCGAGAAATGGCACGCGACGAAGACACACTGAGACAAGGTGCCGTTCCCATGAGTCATCGAGGCGAGCGCGGCATCCAGTGTGCCGCGCTCGCTTTTGGGCAGGGCGTTCACGAACGCGATGGTGCTCGCAACAAGGGGAACCATGATCAGGAGTTGCGGTTGGGCTCGCGTCGCGTGAGCCGGCTTTGGCGGCTCTGCCGCCAGTTTAATCCCGAGAAAGGTGTTTACCGTGGATGCTCAGACACGGGAGCGTGGACCGTCCGCGGAGCAGCCGCAGAGGGCGAAGGAAGCTCCGAAGACATCTCCTGATCAGGCCCACGACGCCAAGGATTCGAAGCCGGCGAAGGCGCCGTCGCTGCAAGATCGGCTTCGCGAGCATTGGCTGGTGGCAAGCGTTGGCGCCATCGTCTTGCTCGCAGCTCTGATCGGCGGATTGCTCTATTGGCTCCAGATAAGCCACTATGAATCCACCGACGATGCCTTCGTCGCCGCGCGCAGCTTTTCCGTGGCCTCCAAGGTCGGCGGCTACGTGACCGACATCCCGGTGACGGACAACCAGCATGTCAACGCCGGGGACCTTCTCGCCAAGATCGACGAGCGCGACTATCGGATCGCCATCGATCAGGCCAATGCGCAAGTCGCGGTCGCCAAGGCGAACATCGCCAATGTCCAGGCGCAGATCGTTTCGCAGCAGGAGCAGATCAAGCAGGCGGAGGCGCAGCTCGAACAGGCCCAGGCCCAGCTTCAGTTCTCGCAGGAAGAATTCGCGCGCGCCCAGGATCTGGTCGAGAAGGGCGCCGGCACCGTGCAGCGCCAGCAGCAGACCCGCTCCGATCTTCAGGCGCAGCAGGCCAACACCGAGCGCGCGAAGACCGCGGTGACGGCCGCGCAAGTCGGCATCAAGACGCTGCAAGCGCAGCTTGAGGGCGCCCGGGCGCAGCTCGAGCAGCCGCAGGCGCAGGTCGATCAGGCCAAGCTGAACCTGCAATATACCAGCGTCGTTGCGGCGCAGTCCGGCCGCGTCGTCAAGCTCAGCGGCGCCAAGGGCACTTTCGTCACAGCGGGACAGAGCCTGATGATGTTCGTGCCTGACGAGGTCTGGATCGTCGCCAACTACAAGGAGACGCAGCTCAACGACATGCGGCCGGGCCAGCCGGTCGAGATCCGCATCGACGCCTATCCCGGGCGCAAGCTGACCGGCCATGTCGAGTCGGTGCAGCCGGGCTCCGGCACTGCGTTCAGCCTGTTGCCCGCGGAGAACGCCACCGGAAATTACGTCAAGGTGGTGCAGCGCGTGCCTGTGAAGATCGTGGTCGACAGCTGGCCGGCCGATTTGCCCGTCGGTCCCGGCATGTCGGTCGTGCCCTGGACCAGGGTGCGATGACCGACACGGCGCAAGGCGGCGCGTCCGCGGGCGGCTGGTCGCCGGAGCGCTCGGCGGCCGGCGGTCATAATCCTTATCTCATTGCGTTCGTCGTCTCGATCGCGACCTTCATGGAGGTGCTCGACACCACCATTGCCAATGTCGCCTTGCGCCACATCGCCGGTGGGCTTGCCGTCGGCATCGACGAGAGCACCTACGTCATCACCAGCTATCTCGTCGCCAACGCCATCGTGCTGTCGATCTCGGGCTGGCTGTCGACCGTGATCGGCCGCAAGCGCTTCTACATGATCTGCGTTGCGGTTTTCACAATCTCCTCGCTCTTGTGCGGCTTTGCCTGGAATTTGCAGGCGCTGGTGCTGTTTCGAATCCTTCAGGGCCTTGGCGGCGGCGGCATGGCGACCAGCGAGCAGGCGATCCTCGCCGACTCCTTCCCGCCGCACAAGCGCGGCCAGGCTTTCGCAATCTATGGCGTCGCCGTCGTGGTCGCGCCCGTGGTCGGTCCGACGCTCGGCGGCTGGATCACCGACACCTACACCTGGCACTGGGTGTTCCTGATCAACGTCCCCATGGGATTGCTGTCGCTGTTCCTGGTCGGCACGCTAGTCAAGGAGCCCTCGGGGGCGGAGGAGGAGAGGGAGAAGCTGCTGAGCAAGGGCCTGCGCGTCGACTATGTCGGCTTCCTGCTGGTCGCGATCGGGCTCGGCTCGCTCGAATACGTGCTCGACGAGGGTCAGCGCAACGACTGGTTCGGCTCGAACATGATCGTGTTCTTCGCGGTACTTTCGGCCATGTCACTGCTTGCGCTGATCCCCTGGGAGCTGACGCGCGAGGATCCCATCATCGATCTCCGCCTGCTCGGCCGCCGCCAGTTCGCCGCCTGCTTCCTGGTCATGCTTGCGACCGGCGCGGTGCTGATCTCGACGACGCAGCTTTTGCCGCAACTGCTCCAGAGCGATTTGAACTACACCGCCATGCTGGCAGGCCTTGCGTTATCACCGGGCGGAATCGCGACCCTGGTGCTGATGCCGGTGGTGGGCCGTCTCGTCAGCAGCGTGCAGCCGAAATACCTCATCATGCTCGGCGCCACCATCGTCGCGTTCTCGATGTGGCATCTCACGGGCCTCACCGGCGACATCACCTACGGCTACGCCGCGATGTCGCGCATCTTCCTGGCGCTCGGTCTGCCTTTCCTGTTCCTGCCGGTCACGACCGCGTCCTATGACGGCGTGCCGCCGGACAAGACCAACCAGGCCTCGGCGCTGATCAACGTCGCCCGCAATATCGGCGGCTCCATGGGCGTTGCGCTGGCGCAGACAATCCTGGCGCAGCGCCAGCAATTCCATCAGGGCCGTCTGATCGAGCACGCCGCGCCGTCGGACCTCGGCTACCAGCAAGCTATCGAGACGATGACCCGCTTCTTCCAGGCTCAGGGCTCGAATGCGAGCGATGCGGCTGCGCAGGCGGTCGCCTGGGTCGGCCGCACCTTGCAGCAGCAGGTCGATTTGCTCGCTTATATCGACGTGTTCTGGACGCTCGCGGTCATCGCGGTGCTGATGATCCCGACCGCCGCGGTGCTGCGCCCGATCAAGCTGGGCGCCCCCGCGCGGGGGCATTGAGGCAACAGCCGCTCGGCTCGAAATGGAGAGAGAAAGGGTGACCGCGGCGCAAATGTCCGGCTAGACTGGTCCGAACGTCAAGCAAATGCCCGGGAGGTAATTTAAGTGAAGACCGCGATCACCGAACTGTTCGGCATCGAGCACCCCATCATCCAGGGCGGCATGCATTTCGTCGGCTTTGCCGAGCTGGCGGCTGCCGTCTCCAATGCCGGCGGGCTCGGCATCATCACCGGTCTCACGCAGAAGACGCCGGAGCTGCTGGCAAAGGAGATCGCACGCTGCCGCGATATGACCGACAAGCCGTTCGGCGTGAACCTCACTTTCCTGCCGACCTTCGCCGCGCCGCCTTATCCGGAATACATCGCGGCCATCGTCGAAGGCGGCATCAAGTCCGTGGAGACCGCCGGCCGCAGCCCGGAAGCCTACATGCCCGCGCTGAAGGCCGCCGGGATCAAGGTCATCCACAAATGCACGTCGGTGCGCCACTCGCTGAAGGCCGAGCGCATCGGATGCGACGCCGTCAGCGTCGACGGCTTTGAGTGCGGCGGCCATCCCGGCGAGGACGACATTCCCAACATGATCCTGTTGCCGCGCGCGGCGGAGGAATTGAAGATTCCGTTCGTCGCGTCCGGCGGCATGGCCGACGGCCGCAGCCTCGTCGCGGCGCTGTCGCTGGGGGCGGCCGGCATGAACATGGGCACGCGCTTCATCGCCACCAAGGAAGCGCCGGTGCATCAGAACGTCAAGAACGCGCTGGTCGCCGCGACCGAACGCGACACCCGCCTGATCATGCGGAGCCTGCGCAACACCGAGCGCGTGCTGAAGAACGCCAATGTCGACCGCCTGCTCGAGATCGAACGCGAGAAGGGCGACAAGCTGAAGATCGACGACATCCACGACCAGGTCGCGGGCGTTTATCCCAGGATCATGCTGGACGGGCAGATGGACGCGGGCGCGTGGAGCTGCGGCATGGTCGCAGGCCTCATCCACGACATCCCCACTTGCAAGGAACTCGTCGACAGGATCATGGCTGAGGCGGAAACCATCATCCGTACCCGTCTAATGGGGTTTCTTGAAGAGACGGGTGCACCGCGAAAGGTCGCCTGACACCGCCAAACTTCTTAACTACGGCGGCAGTTGACCGCTGGAATTGCGCGCGACGCCTCCTAAATAGAGGTAAATTACCTCTTAACAATCGATTTCAGGAGGCGTCCGTGATTATGAAGAGCGCTCCTTTTGCAATGGCCGTTGTCCTCGTGCTCGCATGGGCCGGCGTCGCGCGCGCTGACGACTACAAGCCCGACGAATATCTCGGCCTCGATCTTTCGAAGGCGGTGTTGTCGCCGAAGCGGCTGGGGCCCGAAACCCAGTTCGCGCCGGTCGCGCTGGAGGCGCGCGGCGGCAACGAGGCGCAGGCGCGCGCCGAACCGGTCGACGTGCCGAAGAAGGTCGCCGCCGAACGCGTGCGCGTGTCGGAGCCGAAGGTTGCGCACGCCAAGCCCGCGCACCCGCGCGGCGCGGCGCGCACCAAGCTCGCGCATCGTCACGGCAATCCGCTCGACGCGCAGGCGATGGACACCCGCATCCAGACCTGGCCGTGCCGCAGCGGCGGCATCTGCAACTGGAAGCATTAGGTCAATTCCGAGCGTCATCCGCACGTCGTAAAACCGTAGGCCCGCGGTCAAGAAACCGTAAGCCGGGGGTCAAACGACGCAGGCACCTTCCGTCGCTAGTCGACGAAGGTTTCCTGAATGGTAGCGCTCCGCGCCTCGCGCGCCTGGACCCGGCGGCAATTCCTGGTCCGTTCCACCTCGAGCCTCACCGTTGCCGCGCTCGCAACGCCACATCTCAGCCGCGCCGCTGATCGTCCGCAGCTCGCAGGCGGCATCCAGTCCGGCGACGTCTCGGATGGCTCCGCGGTGATCTGGGCGCGCGCCGACCGGCCGGCGCGGATGCGGGTGGACTATTCGACCGTGGAGAGCTTCAAGACGATCATTGCGTCGGCTTCGCGCGATGCGTCGCCCGATGCCGACTTCACCTCGAAAGTGCTGCTGAACGATCTGCCGCCCGGGCAGGACATCTTCTATCGTGTACGCTTCGACGACATCGCGACCGGCATCGCCGGCGAAAGCCGCGTCGGCCACTTCCGCACTGCGCCGGCTGCCGACCGGTCGATCTCGTTCCTGTGGTCCGGCGACACCGCGGGGCAGGGCTGGGGCATCGACACATCGCGCGGCGGCTATCGCAGCTATCGCACCATGCTCGACAATCGCCCGGACTTCTTCATCCACTCCGGCGATCACATCTACGCCGACTGCACGATCCCCTCCGAGCAGAAGCTGCCGAACGGCGAGATATGGCGCAACGTCGTGACCGAGGAGAAATCCGAGGTCGCGCACACGCTGGCGCAGTTCCGCGGCAATTACAAATACAACCATCTCGACGAGCACTTCCGCGCCTTCCATGCCGAAGTGCCGATGTTTGCACAATGGGATGACCACGAGGTCACCAACGATTGGTCGCCGACCGGTAGCTATGACGCCGCCGGCCATGAGGATGACGGCACCCCGCGCCTGGTCGCGCGCGCCCGCCGCGCCTTCTTCGACTTCATGCCGATCCGCGACATCGGCGCGCGAAAGGGGCGGGTCTATCGCAAGATCGCCTATGGTCCGCTGCTCGACGTCTTCATGATCGACATGCGCAGCTATCGCGACGAGAGCTGGAACAAGGGCGACGATCACCGCGGCTGGATCCTGGGCGCCGAACAGCTTGCCTGGCTGAAGCGTGAGCTCGCGGCCTCGCGCGCGACCTGGAAGGTGATCGCGGCCGATCTGCCGATCGGCCTGGTCAGTCTCGATGCGGTTGCACTGGGGAATGGACCGCCCGACCGGCGTGAGCACGAGATCGCCGATCTTCTCGCGTCCATCAAGCGCGCCGGAATTCGCAACATCGTCTGGCTCACCGCCGACATGCATTACACCGCCGCGCATTACTACGATCCGAACAGGGCGCAATTCCAGGAGTTCGAACCGTTCTGGGAGTTCGTCTCGGGACCCTTGCATGCCGGCACCTGGAGCCCGGGCGAGCTCGACGATACCTTTGGTCCGGCCGCGATGTATCAGAACGGGTGCAGCGAGGCGCAGGGCGAAAACCTCGCGCCCTGTTTCGGACTGCAGTTCTTCGGCAAGGTCGACATCGATGGCCGGACCGGCGTCATGACCGTAACGCTGAAGGACGTCGACAACCGCGACCTCTGGTCGGTCGATATCGTGCCGCAGCCGCAGGCGCGTCCAGCCGTGGTGGCGCAGCATTCGTAAGTCGCTAACCCGATCTTGATTGGCCGCCGTGCGCCTGCGGCGCTATGCTGTCCATTCCCGCCACCTCTTTTCCATCCCCGAAGAGTCTGCTCACGCAGCATCGCTGCTGGCCTCCGGCGGGCTGAACGATGTCAGGAGCCTTTTTCATGGACAATCTCAAGACACAGGGCATCAGCATGCCCAAGCTCGGCCTCGGGACCTTCCGCATGCAGGGCGATGCCTGCCGCGCGGCGGTCGAGAGCGCGCTGTCGATCGGCTATCGCCATATCGATACCGCCGAAATGTACGGCAACGAAGAATCGATCGGCGCTGCGCTCGCCGCGGCCCGGCTGCCGCGGGGCGAGCTGCACGTCACGACAAAAGTCTGGCACGAGAACCTCAGCCCCGACGCCATCCGCCGCGCCTTCGACACCAGCCTGAACAAGCTGCGGCTGGACCATGTCGATCTCTATCTCGTGCACTGGCCGTCCAAGGCGGCGGACTGGGGAGCGGTGTTCGAGACCTTGATGACGCTGAAGCAGGAGGGGCGCACGCGGGCGATCGGCGTCGCCAATTTCACCACGGCGCTGCTCAAGATCGCGGTCGAGGACATCAAGGCGCCGATCGCGTGCAATCAGATCGAATACCACGCCATGCTCGATCAATCGAAGGTGCTGGCCTATCTCAACACCAAGTCGATCCCGCTGGTCGCCTATTGCCCGCTGGCGCAGGGACGCGTCGCGTCAGATGAGGTGCTGGCCGAGATCGGCGCCAGGCACAATGCCACCGCTGCGCAGGTCGCGCTGAAATGGCTGCTCGACCAGGACGGTATCGCCGCGATACCGAAGGCGTCGCGGCGAGAGAGCCAGCAGGCCAATCTGGACGCGCTGAAGATCACGCTCGACGATGCCGACCGCAACAAGATCGCCGCGCTGCCGAAGGACAGACGCTGCGTCAATCCCGGTTTCGCACCGGCGTGGGACTGAGAGTCGTCGCTGAGCGCACCGTCTCTCTCCGCATGCACATTTGTCAGTTTGAATTCGCCGAGGAATACCCCTCATCCGGCGCTTCGCGCCACCTTCTCCCACAAGGGGCTTGTTGCGCTATTGGCTTTTGAGGCTGAAGACGTCGAGAGAGAAGGTCTGGGTCGCGACAGGCTCCGGCCAAGACTGT
>NZ_JBVVPM010000026.1:107865-118751 GCF_055811255.1 Bradyrhizobium sp. MI1.11 | reverse complement strand
CCTCGCGGATCGGCGTGTGGCTCCGCATTTTCAGGCGGATCCTGGCGAAGCGGCCGTCGGTCGTATCCTGGTCGTGTGCGGGCCCCGCGCGGTTGCTGGGGGAGGCGGTGGGGGGTGACGTCGGGCAAATCAATGTCTACGAATGGCGGAAGGTGGCTAATAGCATCTCTAGGATCTCGATCGTGTTGCGATCGGGGATACCTGGGAAGCTCTTAACTTTAGTCAACGCCGCTTCCGCAACATCTCGCAGAAGTGCTCGTTTTTTGCTTGTTTCACTAACGTTCATTACATTCTGCAGAGCCAACGCGGATTGATAAAGAAGAAATGCCTGCTGCTCTACCGAGAAGCGTTCTCCTAGCCAATCAAGATCCGCGACACGCGGCACCATTTGCATCATGGTGACAGCAGCTAGTCTGCTCCCCGGCGATCCCGAACCTTTGTATACGCCAATTGATTCCACAACGCTTTGTGCAAGGGATCGCATCTTTACGACGACGCGTGTCATGGCACGGGTGCGGCCGGCTCCGGGTGGTAGCGCTTGCCTCAAAGAATCGTATTCCAAACAAAGCTTATCCAGCTCGCGGAGGAGCTCCTCTGAGCCGCTGGCCCTTGATTGTGCTTCAATTCGCGCCGCAGCTTCGATTTGCCTCGGTGTTATTCTCCCGTCCTTGTCTTTGTCGACATTGGTCTCGGCGTCTGCAATCCGATCGAGTTCGACAGCGACCCCGGGGATTGTTGCCTTTCTCACTCGATCCAGCATTAACGGTAGTTTGCCCAACGCAGATTGGAGTTCGCGGCGAAAGAACGTCACAACTATCAAGGCTGTCGCCGGCCAGGCAACTGCTCCAATGAAAGCAGCAGTGGCTGTTAGGAGCTTTGCATACTCCTCCATGGCTCGTCCTTTGATTTTGTCTCGAACTGCCCAATTATTCGAGTTGAAGCGCAAATTGCTTCGGTTTCGAGTTCGCTGATCGCAAAGTTCTACCAAAGGTAGCATGGCCGCAGCCGATATAGAACAAGAAAGCCGGGCATTTGCCCGGCTTTCGTCTGGACACCCGGGCCAATTACGGACCGGGCAATTGGAGAGGATCACAACACCCGATTGCTCTCCTTCACCTTCTCCGCATCCAGATAAACGCTGCTCCCCATCTCCTTGAACTTCGCGCTCATCTTCGCCATGCCGTCCTCGGCGGTCCCGCTCATCGACATGCCCACGCCATTCGGATCGTTCAGCGTTGCCGCATAATCCCGCACGTCCTGCGTGATCTTCATCGAGCAGAATTTTGGACCGCACATCGAGCAGAAATGCGCGACCTTGTGGGCTTCCTTCGGCAGGGTCTCGTCGTGGAAGTTCTTGGCGGTCTCGGGGTCGAGGCCGAGGTTGAACTGGTCGCTCCAGCGGAAGTCGAAACGGGCGCGGGAGAGGGCGTCGTCGCGCAGCTGGGCTGCCGGATGGCCCTTGGCGAGATCGGAGGCGTGCGCGGCGATCTTGTAGGTGATGACGCCGACCTTGACGTCGTTGCGATCGGGCAGGCCGAGATGCTCCTTCGGCGTGACGTAGCAGAGCATGGCGCAGCCGAACCAGCCGATCATGGCCGCACCGATGCCCGAGGTGATGTGGTCGTAGCCGGGCGCGATGTCGGTGGTCAGGGGCCCGAGGGTGTAGAACGGCGCTTCGCCGCATTCCTTGAGCTGCTTGTCCATGTTGATCTTGATCTTGTGCATCGGCACGTGGCCGGGGCCTTCAATCATGACCTGGCAGCCCTTGTCCCACGCGATCTTCGTGAGTTCTCCGAGCGTCTCCAGTTCGGCGAACTGCGCGCGGTCGTTGGCATCCGCGATCGAGCCCGGACGCAGGCCGTCGCCGAGCGAGAACGAGACGTCATACTTGCGCATGAGGTCGCAGATCTCGTCGAAATGGGTGTAGAGGAAGCTTTCCTTGTGATGCGCCAGGCACCACTTCGCCATGATCGAGCCGCCGCGCGACACGATGCCAGTGACGCGATTGGCGGTGAGGTGGATGTATTGCAGGCGCACGCCGGCGTGGATGGTGAAATAATCGACGCCCTGCTCGCACTGCTCGATCAGCGTGTCCTTGTAGAGCTCCCAGGTCAGCTTGACCGGGTCGCCGTCGCACTTCTCCAGCGCCTGATAAATCGGAACGGTGCCGATCGGCACCGGCGCGTTGCGCAAAATCCATTCGCGGGTGGTGTGGATGTTGCGGCCCGTGGAGAGGTCCATCACGGTGTCGGCGCCCCAGCGGATTGCCCACACCATCTTCTCGACCTCTTCCTCGACTGACGACGTCACCGCCGAGTTGCCGATATTGGCGTTGATCTTGGTGAGGAAGTTGCGGCCGATGATCATCGGCTCGAGTTCACTGTGGTTGATGTTGCAGGGAATGATGGCGCGGCCGCGGGCGATCTCAGCTCGGACGAACTCCGGGGTGATGAAGGCGGGCACTTCCGCGCCAAAACTTTCGCCGTCGGCAAGCGCTGCTTCCGCCCGCTCGAGCTGCTCCTTGCGGCCGAGATTTTCGCGCGCGGCGACGTAGATCATCTCCTTGGTGATGATGCCGGCGCGGGCGAATTCGAGCTGCGTGATCTTGTGGCCGTCGAGGCCGCGCAGCGGCTGATGATAGGCCGAGAAGGCGCGCGCGGCCTTGTCGGTGGAGACGCTGCCATTGTCCTCCGGCTTGATCTGCCGTCCCTGATATTCCTCGACGCCGCCGCGCTCCAGCACCCAGGCCTTGCGGCCGCGCGCGAGACCGGCGTTGACGTCGATGGTCACGCTCGGGTCGGTGTAGGGGCCGGACGTGTCGTACACCGGCAGGTTCGGCTCGCCGGCACCCTCGGACAGGATGATCTCGCGCAGGGGCACGCGCAGCTCGGGCGCGGCATCGGGCGAGGCGAAGATTTTTCGCGACGAGGGCAGCGGGCCGGTGGTGACGGCGGGGATGGTCTTGTCGGGATTGGAGCGGATGTTCATGGGATCCTCCGGTTTAATTCGGTTGTGTGTGCGTCTAGGCGAGGGCGGTGAATTCTTGCTCCGTCATTGCGAGCGCAGCGAAGCAATCCAGAATCTCTCTGCAGAGACAGTCTGGATTGCTTCGTCGCAAGTGCTCCTCGCAATGACGTGGAGAGAGTGCGCATCACGCCGCCTCCGCGGAGAGGCCGAGCCACTGCCGCACCCGCGCATCCGGGTCGGCATTCTGGGTGACGTCGCTGACGACGGCGATGGAATCCGCGCCGGCGGCAAAGATCTCCGCGGCGTGCTCGAACTTGATGCCGCCGATCGCGACCAGCGGGATATTGCCGATGCGCTTCTTCCATTCCGTGATCTTCGGAATGCCCTGCGGTTCGAAGCGCATCGATTTGAGCGTGGTGAAGAAGATCGGGCCCAGCGCGACATAATCGGGCTCGGCGGCGAGCGCCGTTTCAAGCTCGGCATCGTCGTGGGTTGAGACGCCGAGCGACAGGCCGGCCTCGCGGATCGCAGCGAGGTCAGCGTCGGCAAGGTCCTCCTGACCGAGATGCAGATATTTCGCGCCGGCGACGATCGCCGCGCGCCAATAGTCGTTCACGACCAACTTGGCTTGCGTGCCCGCGGTGATCGCCAGCGCATCGGTGACGATCTGCAGCGATTGCGAATCGTCGAGGTCTTTGGCGCGCAGCTGGATGGTGCCGACGCCGAGCCTGGTCAGGCGCTCGACCCAGGCGAGGCTGTCGACGACGGGATAAAAGCGATCAGGATACGGCATGCCAGAACGGTGTCCCAACGACAGGGGTGGAAGGGGAGGCGAAATCGCGGGCGTTCATCAGCCCGGCTTCGTAAGCGGTGCGGCCGGCCTCGATACCGAGGCGGAAGGCATTGGCCATGGCGACGGGATCGGCGGCTTTTGCGATTGCCGTGTTGAGCAGCACGGCGTCGTAGCCGAGCTCGAGCGCCTGCGCCGCATGCGAGGGCGCGCCGATGCCGGCGTCGACCACCAGCGTGATGTCAGGCAGCCGCTCGCGCATCAGCTTGAGCGCATCGCGGTTGGTGATGCCTTTTGCGCTGCCGATCGGCGCCGCCCAAGGCATCACCACCTTGCAGCCGGCATCGACCAGCCGGTTCGCGACCGAAAGATCCTCGGTGCAGTAGGGGAACACTTCAAAGCCGTCCTTGATCAGGACGCTTGCGGCTTCCACAAGGCCGACCACGTCGGGCTGCAGCGTGTCGTTGTCGGCGATGACTTCGAGCTTGATCCAGGATGTGCCGAACAATTCGCGCGCGAGCTTGGCCGTCGTCACCGCCTCGCGCACGCTGCGGCAGCCGGCGGTGTTCGGCAGCACTGTGACATCGAGCTCGCGGATCAGATTCCAGAACGCATCGCCGGTCTTGCCGCCGGCAGATTCGCGCCGCAGCGACACCGTGACGATGTTCGAGCCCGAGGCGCGGATCGCCGCCTGCATGATCGCAGGCGAGGGATAAAGCGCGCTGCCGATCAGCAGGCGGGAGGGGAAGGTTTTGCCGTAGAAGGTCACCATGTGGTGTCTCTCCAAATGACACTGTCATCCCCGCCTAGTGCGCAAATTGCGCACGGGGGGCGGGGATCCAGTATTCCAGAGGCGGTGCGGCTAGAACCGAGACGCCGCGGCGTACTGGATCGCCCGGTCGAGCCGGGCGATGACAGCGGAATGTGTGGCGCGCGCCTAGGCGATAAATGGAGAGCCATCCTCACCCTCCCTGCCGCGGTGTGATGATCTCGATCTCGTCGCCGGTTTTCAGCGCGGTCTCGGCCCAGCGGCTCTTCGGCACGACGTCGTAGTTGAGCGCGATCGCGAAATGGGTGCCTTCGTAGTCGAGCTCGCTGAGTAGCGCGTCCACGCTAGCGGAATTCACCTCGCGCTGCTCGCCGTTCACGATCACGCGCATTGCATCACCTCATTGTCGATCTGGCCGCGCTCGACAAAGCCAAGCGTCAGCTCGGCCAGAACAGGTGCGATCAGGAAGCCGTGGCGGTAGAGGCCGTTCACGCTGATCGTGTTGCCGCGGATGCCGATGCGCGGCAGATTGTCGGGGAAAGCAGGGCGCAGGCCGGAGCCGAATTCGACGATGCGGGCCTCGCCGAAGGCGGGATGCACGGCATAGGCCGCCCCCAACAGCTCCAGCGCGGAACGCACGCTGACGCCGGTGTCCTCGGCCTCGATCGAGGTCGCGCCCAGCATGAACAGATTGTCCTCGCGCGGGATCACATAGAGCGGCCAGCGCGGATGAATCAGCCGCACCGGGCGCGCGAGCTGCACCTCGGCGGTCTCGATCAGGATCATCTCGCCCTTGACGCCGCGTAAGCCAGGCTGCTCGTCGCGCGCAGCAAGGCCGCGGCAGTCGATCACGAGGCCTTTAGGATCAAGTTTTGCGAGTTCGGCCGCGGCGACGTCGCTTTCGAACTTGATGGTGCCGCCGGCGGCGCGGATGCGCTCGTGCAGTTTAGGCAGCACGCGGCGCGGCTCGACATGGCCCTCGGTCGGGAAGAACAGCGCGTCGCGGAAGCGGCCTTCGAGCGACGGCTCGAGCTCGGCAAGGCCGGCGGCATCGAGCCGGCAATGGCCCTCGGTCATGCGGGCAAAACGCTCGAAATCGTTGCGCTCGCGCGGGTGGGCGACGACCAGCGAGCCGTTGAAGGGCGTGTCGGGCAGCTCGCGCCGCCAGATGTCGAGCGAGCGCAGGCCGAGCCTGGAGATGATGGGTTCGGAAACCTCCGCCTCGCAATAGGGCGCGAGCATGCCGCCGGCCCAATGGCTGGTGGCGTCGGTCATGTCGGCGTCACCGCGCTCGTGCAAGGTGACGGCGTGGCCGGCCTGTGCGAACAGCAAGGCCTGCCAGGCGCCAGCAATGCCTGCGCCGATGATGGATACCGGGGAATCCGGTCGCTTGGTCGTCTGCAACATCCCTGTCCCTTCGCCGGCATGACCCGGATCAGGTTCAAAGGGTCACCGCGGTCCTGGGCGGATTTGCCCATTTAGCGGTATCTCAGCTCCTCCTCGGAGCACCCCTCGGAACGGCTCTAATGTATGCCAGTGACAGGCTGTGTCAACGCGTTTGGCGGGAACCGCACTTACCTGGGCGTCTGTGCCCGAGCGTTGCGAACGCGCTGGGCGAGCTTCCGGTGCGGCGCGGCGCCGAATATCGGCTGCGGATTGCCGTTCGGCTCGAGCCAAGGGGCGCTCATATTGGCCTCGTTCGTATTGGCGACTTGCACGGCCTCCTGCCGCTGCCGCTTTGCGGCGTAGTAATAGCCGCCGGCGAAATAACGAACGGCCCGGGCGTGGTCGCCATTTGCCGCGTGATAGGCGCCGGCGAGATATTTCACGGCATAGGTGAGGTTGGTGTTGGGATCGCGCAGGCCGGCGGCGTCGCCGGTGTAGCCGACCCCGCGGGCGGTCGCGAGCTTGATCTGCATCAGCCCGATGGTGCCGCCATGGCCGACCAGGCCGGGCTGATAGCGGCTTTCGCGCATGATCACGCGATGCACCAGCGCCTCCGGCACGCCGTTGGCGCGCGCGTGGGCCGCGACCATCTCGGCGTACTCCGCTTGGCCCGCGAATGCGGCCTGTGGCAACGTCAGTCCGGCCGCGAGCAGCGCGGCGATACGTAAAATTTTCATCAGATATCCCGGAGGTCCCTGAGACTGATTGAAGGCCTGCGCCCGGCTGCCGTTTAGGCATCCCGAACGCGGCGATGATGTGACCAAACGCCGCCGTTAATTTTTTCGCGGCGCCGAGCCGCAGTGACGACTCAATGCTGGCGCCAGAGTTTCCTCAGGCGGACAACTCGCGACAGCAGGCCTGTCTATTCGCATGGGCGAACGAAAGCGAGTATGTAGCGGCCAGCGAATCGGGAGAGGTGCCATGACAAAATCAACCATGGTCAAAGCCCACAGCGGCGACATGTCAGAACACGATTTGCCCAGAAACAATCCCTGTGCCCAATGCGGCACGCTGATCCCGACGCCCGACTGGATCGAGCCGGGCGAGGGGCGCGTCTCCTATCTCTGGACTTGCCAGGCCTGCAATTATCGCTTCGAGGCGATTGCGATCTTCGACGAGGCTGCCCTCGAGCACCCGCCGCTCGCGGCCTGAAGTTAGGCCGCAAGCCGCGGCTGTTGCCATACCGGCAATTGCATCCGCACGATCAGCCCATGCGGCTCGCGGTCGTGCAGCGACAGCTCGCCGCCATGGGCGAGGGCGATCGCGCGCGCGATCGACAGACCGAGGCCGAAGCCGGTGGACTCGTCCATGGTGCGGGCGTCGTCGCCGCGCACGAACGGCTCCAGCATTTCCTGCTTGCGCGCATCCGAAATGCCGGGACCGTCGTCCTCGACGTCGATGACGAGTTTGGCGTTCGAGATGTCGAGCCGGATCGTCACCTCGGCGCCGAAGCGCACCGCGTTCTCGACGAGGTTGGTGACGCCGCGATGCAGATCGTCGGGCCGCGCCACGGCGGTCGCGGATTGCGGGCCGGCATAGTGCACGACATGACCCATGTCGCCGAACTGGTCGGCGATGAGCTGCAGCGTGCTCGCGATGTCGACCAGCGTCACTGCCTCGATCTGGCGGTCGTTGCGCAATAGCGACAAAACGGATTCCAGCATCGATCGCATCTGGTCGAGATCTATCAGCATGCGCTTGCGGTTGCCTTCGTCCTCGACGAACTCGGCGCGCAGGCGCAGCCGCGTGATCGGTGTGCGCAGATCGTGGCTGATCGCGGCAAGCAGCCGCGTGCGGTCCGACATCAGTCGCGCGATCCGCTCGTGCATGCGGTTGAGCGCGCGCGCCACCGAGCGGATCTCTTCCGGGCCGCGCTCGGGCAGCGGATCGGCTGTCCCGTCCAGGCTGAAATTTTCGGCCGCCTTTGCAAACGACGACAGCGGCGCCGCCAGCGCGCGCGCCGCCCACAGGCCGAGCACGGTGACGCAGATGAAGGTGGTCATCAGCGCCATCAGCCACGGTGCGCCCCAGAACCACGGCCGCGGGCCGCCACGGACCTGGCCGGCGATCACAGTGCCGTCGGGCAGCTGCACGCCGATGCGGTGCTCGCCGGCTTGGGGGGCGAGCTGCACCACCTTGTAGCCGCGGCCGAGATGGCGGCGGATCCCGTGCAAATGTTGGCCTTCGCTGTCGTCGACGACGTTCGCGGTGCCGGGCGCGAACGTCTCGATGTTGAGCTTCGGGAAGGCGCGCGCGAGATCTGCGATGAGGCGCGGCCGCTCGGCCTGCTCAGCCGAGCCGAGCAGCACCGCGGCGTCCGCCAATTGAGGCGCGCCGTCCGGCGCCGCGTCCGGGCGGTCCGGCCGGCCGATCAGGAAGGCGGCGGTGACGACGAGATGCAGCGCGACGGTGGAAGCCAGCACCACCGCGGCGATCTGCCCGCCGATACCCCTGAGGTGGAAGAACCCGAACAGCTTCATCGTCGGCGTTCCCTCAGCGGCTCAGGGACGCCGCGACCGCTTCAGTCCTGACCGCTTCAGTTCTTGGCGTGAACAAATAACCGCCGGAGCGCACCGTCTTGATCATGGTCGGATCGGCCGGATTGGGCTCGATCTTGCGGCGGATGCGGCTGACCAGCACGTCGATCGAGCGCTCGAACGAGCCTGTGCTGCGCCCCTGCGTGAGGTCGAGCAGGCTGTCGCGCGAGAGCACGCGGCCGGGACGCTCGCAGAACGTCCGCAGCAGGTCGAACTCGGCGCTGGTCACCGCGACGCGCGCGCCGTCGGGATTGCGCAGCTCGCGCAGGCGCAGATCGATGCGCCAGCTTTCGAAGGCGAGCGTGCTCGCGCCTTCGATCGAGCTTTTCGCCTGCGCGGCCGCCTGGCGGCGCAGCACCGCGTTGATGCGGGCGAGCAGCTCGCGCGGGTTGAACGGTTTCGGCAGATAGTCGTCCGCGCCCATTTCGAGGCCGACGATGCGGTCGACGTCCTCGCCGCGTGCGGTCAGCATGATGATCGGCGTCTGTCCTTCCGCGCGCAGCTTGCGGCACAGGCTGAGGCCGTCCTCGCCGGGCAGCATGACGTCGAGGATGATGAGGTCGACGCGATGATCGGCCATCGCGCGCGACATCTCGCGGCCGTCGCTCACGGCGGTGACGTTGCAGGCGTTGTTGCGGAGGTATTTCGCAATCAACGTCCGGGTTTCACGGTCGTCTTCGACGACAAGGATGTTGGGATTGGGAAGGGCCATGCGCTTTGTTTGTCCAAGATTCGGGCCAAATGGCGAAGAGATTTGTTTCAGATTGTTTCCATGGCCCATGCTGCAACAGCAGGACATCACCGGGCAGGGAAGCGGCAAGGTCTCGTTAAGCGCGCTAACCATACCGTGGCGTGGTCGGCCACGAAACCCCGCAGAACTCACGGAGCCATCATGACCTCGATTTCGGCGGCCTCCGCCGGTCACCACCAGTCGCCGTTGCAGAGGCTGCAGCAGCAATTGCAATCGGACGTGTCCGCCGGCACGGTCTCGTCGTCGGACCAGTCGGCGCTTTCGACGGCGCTGACCGACATCGACACGGCGCTTCAGCAGGGCCGGTCGAGCGATCAGTCGAGCGGCGCGCGTCCCTCCAAGGATGACATCGACTCGAAGATCGACGACCTCATCTCCAACGAGGTGTCGAACGGGACGCTGACGTCAGACCAGGCCGACGAGCTGAAGAACGTATTCCAATCCGCCTTCGCCAATGGCGCCGGCGGTCCCGGGGTGCGGGCGGCCCCCCGCCAGGTCCGCCGCCGGACGACAGCTCGTCGGATTCGGCGTCAACGGACGCGACCAGCAGCACGTCAACCGCCTCCACCACGGCCGAGATCCTTCAGCAGTTTCTCCAGGCGCTGCAGCAGTCGCAATCGTCGTCGTCGTCTTACGGCGCCAACGGCAGCTCATCAGGCGGCTCGGACTTCGCCGCGCTTCTAATCGACTACAGGAGCTGATCTGCGTGACGCAGATCGGCGCGTTCCTCGCTGCGGTCTTGCTTCACCCAGGGCGCACGATCGTCCGCGAGGAACAGTGCGCTGCAAAATGTTCCTGAGTGACTTAGGAACAATCGCACGCGGCTCCAATCCTCGCGCAGCACGCGACGAAATTGCAGCACGCGCGGAACTGGGACTGATCCGAGCTGTTTTCTCCGCACGAGTTTTCTGCTGAAGGAGAGGACAATATGTTGATGAAATCGATCGCGGCCGGTCTCGCCGGTACCGCACTGCTCGCAACCGTTGCGTTCGCGCAAAATCCGACCGCCACCACCGACAAGGCGCCGGCTGCCGCCGCCTCGACGACGACCACGACCGCGTCGGGACAGTGGCGTACGTCCAAGATGAACGGCATCAAGGTCTATAACGACGCCAACGAGAACATCGGCTCGATCAACGATCTGCTGATGGACAAGAGCGGCAACATCAAGATCGCCGTGATCGGCGTCGGCGGCTTCCTCGGCCTGGGCGAGCATCTGGTCGCGGTGCCCTATGAGAAGCTGAAATTCGTCAACGAGGCCGTTGCCTACACCGGCGCTGCCGGGAACAACCCGAACAGCGCGGCCAACCGGCCCGCGGCGACCACCACGACGGGTGCCGCGACCGGCACCGACAACAAGCCCGCGACGACGGCCACGTCCTCGTCGAAATGGTATCCGGACCACGCCGTGTTCAATGCGAGCAAGGACGAGCTGAAGAACATGCCCGAGTTCAAATACTCGGAGTAACGCGGTTCTGAACGGCTAAACGAAGCGGGGGGGGGGGGGGGGGGGGGGGGGGGGGGGGGGGGGGGGGGTTGTGGGGGGGGGGGGGGGGGGGGGGGGGGGGGGGGTGTTGGGGGGGGGGGGGGGGGCCGCGCGGGGGGGCGGTGGTGGGGGGGGGGGGG